>DCMX01000047.1:3562-8196 GCA_002321855.1 Fidelibacterota bacterium UBA1611
ATAGCTTCATTTTTACTTTTAAAATTGTTACTATAAAAAATCCCTGGTCCGGTGCTGAAGGCTCTTGGTCCAATGATTACGCCTGCATCAATCAAGTCTTGATAGACAAACTGATCGTTTGTGCCTGTCTGCACATCCAATCCAGTCGTAACTCCCCATGAAACATTGGCAATAAATGACCAATTTTGACGATCAAGAAGGCCGACGCGTCTTTCAATCCAATGGGCGTGAGTATCTACAAAACCGGGGATAATTATTTTACCGCTTACGTCAACAATGTGGGCGTTTCTTAGCCCCTTATTATCTGATAATTTTCCTACATAGCTTATTCTATTATTTTTTACTATAATTAATCCATCATCAATGACTTCGCTCCCATTCATAGTGATTATCTTACCGCCTGTGAATGCAATTACTCCATTTGGATTGGACCTTTTAACTGTAACTGAAATTTTCGTCTCAATTGGATTCAACTCAGGAAGAATCATTTCCCCCAATGCATTTACTGTGGAGTCGAAAGAAATAGAATTGAATGGTAAACGATAAAATGTTGAACCAACAGCCCAGGTTATTGTTTGCCCATTATCAGCCCAGTCAAAATAATCAGCCCCTACAGTTGTGAGTTTTCTTACTAGGACAGACGGTTTATTTACATTCACGATTGGTGCTTTGCCTCCTAGTTTGGGAACAGCAACCAGATGGAGTTGGTTATTGGCAACAGCAAGTGCCCATTTTTTATCCGGACTTAGCCTAATGTCGCGTGCATGCACTGGCTCTTCTTCCCAACCGGAATCGTCTCCTCCCTTTACAGCAAGGTGTTCTTTTTTATCTGTCCCATCCAAGCGTATTGATACTAACCCGGGACCTTTTCCAGTTTCGGCGTAACTAAAACCATTTAGATAAATTCGGTCAGGATCATTTGTAAAATGAGGTTTGCCAAGTCCTCTTGCAGGAATAATTGTTTTTAGTTGGCGATCTTTGATGTCTATCGAAATTAAGTCCATTGGTATTCTCGGCCCGCTAAATTCATTATGTGTTCTCAAACGGTCGATGGCTGAACCTTTTAATGCAATAATTTTTTTCCCATCCGGCGAAAATACAGGGTCCGAATAAAATGCCGATGTTTTCGTAAGCTTTTTTGGACTGCTTTTACCATTAGCATTGACTTGCCAAATATGTCCCCCATCTGACTCCCAGGTTACATAGGTTAGATAACGACCATCTTTGCTCCAGGATGGATGAAATTCACCTAATTTGCTTTTAGTAAGTCTCTGGTACGATCCATCATCTACATTTGCAATATATAGATGCAGTAAAGTAGAGAATGCAATTTTCCTTCCATTTGGAGAAAGTACGGGATCCATAATAATTCTAGATTTAACATCTCCTGTTTCAACTTTATATGGAAAATTGAGTTCTGGTCCAATTGATAAGTTGACATCAACTTCAAATTTGATCTCAGTTAATCGTTTACTGACCATATTGATTCTGAAAAATTTCCCGTCTTTGGTAAATACAAGTTCAGTACCACTGGGTGTGAATTCATAGGTTGGAAGCAATCCACCTGTGGCTCTTGACTCCTGGTCATCTCTAGTTACAGGATAAATGAGCCAATCGTCACTTCCACTATCAAGATTTTTTACTCGCAAACCTGTTTTCGTTTTATATCGTGTCGCATACACAAGCAAAGTTCCATCTGGCGAAACCTTTGGTTTCATTCCACTGCCTTCTGCACTTGTGATAATATCTTCTTGACCGGTTTCCATATCGCGCCTGGCAATTTGCCAGAGTGGTAGTTTAGCATTATACTCCCACCGACCATACTTCAGAGCATAGTATATATATTTTTCATCAGGTGATAGAGTTACGCCTAGTGCATTAGGACGCTGCAGTTTAGGTCGGTCCATTTTTGCTACATAGCCTTTCGGTTTGGCTTTTGTTATCTGTACACCGGATCCGCCCTTAATATGGTACATCCATATCTCAAATGTGACCATACCCCATGATTTTTCTTGAGATACATAAACATAGTTTCCGTCATTCGAGAATACTGGTGAACAAACCTTTCCATTTTCAATTTTAGACAATTGTTTTGGGTTTGATCCATCGAAGTTTGCTACCCATAGATTCTCAGAGCCGCCCCTGTCACTTACAAAAGCAATCATCCTGCCGTCAGGAGAATATACTGGTTGGGCATCATAGCTTATCCCTGTTGTAAGCTGTTTGGCTTTGCCTCCACGAAATGGAAGGGTATACAAATCACCTAAAAGGTCAAATATGATTGTCCGCCCATCAGGAGAAATATCCAAAGACATCCAAGTGCCTTCATTTGTGGTAAACGATATATTACGGGTCGGTTCTAAAGGTAATTGATTCTTAGATGGCCATTTTGCCATTACTGTTTGACAGCAGAGTAAACTGATGATGAATATATAACTACCTATCTTGTTCATATAAGTGATTCTTCCGCTGGGATAGTTCGTATAAAAAATTTATTTCAAAAGCATGATCTTTTGATTCATTTCAATATTTTCTGTCCGAAGTTTTATAAAATAAATACCTGATGAATATTGAGATCCATCCCATCGAATATTATGCCTTCCAACGGATAATTTTGAATTTAATAATGTTTCAATATTGCGTCCTTTAATATCATATACTTGAAGTAATACATGATCATTATTGATGAGTGAAAATGAAAGTGTAGTCGTTGGGTTAAAGGGATTTGGATAATTGGGGTGTAAAGTGATCTGATCTGGCAAGTTTGATCTATCATCAACCGATACATATGTTTCAGTAGAAACCTTTGCCCTGATGTTAGCATCACCATATAAAGACAATGAATTATCATAGTTGACACCATTACTTGAGAGATAGGATCTCCCTGACATATCACCGATGTTATCATAGGCATAAACATAACCATTGTTATAAAACTTAATGCCTATGAAGAAGTCCTGCTCTGATTCAATTTCCATCGAATCTATCTGAACGGTATGCCACCCTCCCATAAATGAACTACCAGATACAGTCTCAATTAAATTCCCTGGCGATGAACCATCAAATGAATCATATATATTTACATCCCAACTCAACTCATCTGTGTTCCAAAATACCTCCCAGACTAACCCAAAATCTATTTCTGTGACATAACCCTCGTTATTTGAGGTAAAAAGAACCCCAACCCATTGTTCATCAGTGCCAATTGTAAGCGCAGTAGGTGCTATTCCATATTCATCGTATGATATTGCATAACCAGAATTTGGCATCGGCGTTATGTCAGCATACATGATCGAGTCAGGTTCACTTATGTTCACTACCGCAATGCCTGTATGAAAACCATCATTCCTATCAGATGATGGATTGGTAGAGCCATTGAAGTTCATGTTATCACTTGTACCAGGAAACGGATCACCTGCATCTCCCCTATTCATGTTATCATCAAGATCGTGTTCGCCATCTGCTGCCTCCAAATCGATCATCTTATCATTTTCATCATCATTGATAGGACCAAAACTATTAAAACCGGCTCTTCTATTCTCATTCACGTGATAGATCAATAGTCCTGTACCATTTAAATCTGAATCAAATCCATCATTTTGACGATTTTCTACCAAGAAATATCTATTTGACCTATAATCATCTTCCCAAACTTTAATTGCAGAAGGAGATGTTGCCAATTGTGCAATGGGAACATCTATTGTTGTACTCGTCGCAATTGTTGGCTCCAACCATCCCATTTCGATCTTACACCATGATGACATATGTGCGGGAGTATTACCATACCACCCCAACCAGTTGCCTGAACCCATCAAGCACCATTCACCCAATCCCTCAGAGTCACCGTCAGACTCATCACGGTCATAGAGATCAGGTAATCCAAGGATATGTCCGAACTCATGTGCATAGAGACCCATGGGGCAAATATCTGTTGTGATGCAGTTTCCACTTCCTGGAAGTTCAGGGCAGACCATGTAGGAGTTTACAATTATATATGCACCATTTGGTGTTTGATCATTTGAGACGTATTGATTTGAACCAAGGGAACTTTGATGAGCCCAAATATTATCTTCTCCAGATAAACACCCCGGATATACAACAAGGAGACCATCGACATAGCCATCATCGTCCCCAGAATTTGGAACATTGTCTGGTCCGTCATTATCATATAGACCATAATCAAAATCAGGATCTGCGAGAGATGCTATCTCAGCAACATATTGTCTCACATTCTCAACTGCTTGTGATTGACTTAGACTCGACTGGTACCAGCCATCCACTTCTCCACTAATATGAAAATTTCCGTATGATATTTCATTGAAATAATCACTCATGGAGCCGGTGGGGTTATTTCCGAACAAAAGATCATCAAAATTCGTGGAATTGAAATACGTACTGGACGCATCTGAATATTTACCCAATAAAACAGGAAGGAAGAACTCAAATTGAGCATCACGGTTTGTCAGGTCATTTTGACCTGCTATCTTCCTAACCCAACCAGGATCGCCATAATTTTGACCAATACCCTGTTGTCCCATTTTTTCCCAAAAACCATTTGGAAAATTTCCATTCTGGGGTGGAGTAATACCGGAAACAATATTCATTAATATAAATGCGGAAATGATAATTCTATT
>DCMX01000085.1 GCA_002321855.1 Fidelibacterota bacterium UBA1611
GCGGCGGGAAGGGCTGGATCCATCGGACGGACGATGGCGGTTATTTTATGGCGTCCGGTTATGCCGTAACAAAATTAAATATGCAGGGTCATGTACAATGGAGTGCAGCCGCACCAACAGGGTTCCTAAAGAATTTTAATGGCGGTAGTGTTTGCGGTATCAACCATGATATGAAGAGGATAGATGGCGGAGCGGTCATGGTCGGGTACGGATCAGCGGACTGGGAATGACCTGATCGCAATGCATATTATCTTATTCCTGATAGGTACGGCGATCCTCTTTGGCAATGATCCTCAAAACTTGGACCCGTCCTTTGAGTTCAATTATACCGATACGGAAATAAATGTGGACCCTGATTCTGTAGGGTCATTTAGCGGTACGATCCACAATATATCATCAGGAACGATCACCATTGCCGTCGTACGCAGGGTCAATTCACTCCCCGAAGGATGGACATCCTCCGTTTGTCTGGGGACGATCTGCTATACTGAAACAGTAGACAGTGCTGCTATCCAGTTGGATGCAGGCGATTCGACCGCATGCGGAATTCTGGCCTGGACCAACGGTGTTGGAACAGGAACGGTCCAGCTTGACCTGTTTGACCTTGATAATATTGATGAACATATCCTTATCGATCTGATTATCTATGCAGGTATAACGGTCGGACCTATCACAACAAGAGCCCTTCCTGAACACTTCGAATTATATGATTGTTTTCCTAATCCATTTAATCCCACCACCACACTACGCTATGCACTATCTGAAGATGGGCCTGTTAGGATCACTATTTATGATATGATGGGGCGTGTAGTGAAAACACTTATGAACACACAGCAGACCGCTGGCTATAGATCAGTGAAGTGGGATGCCACCAATGATGCTTACGAGACCGTATCAGCTGGCCCTTACCTGTACGCTATACAGGTTGGAGAGAATAGGCGTACAAATAAAATGGTATTGCTAAAATAAGCTCAACTCTGTTCACCACACCAAGTCTATCCTGTCAGGATCTTTTGTTTGGCGGTATTTAAAAACACACGAATGATGATCTGTATGAATAAATTTTGCTTTAGATCATTTTTACCCGAATAACTGATCCTTCTCGGGTAACGTCATGGAACTACGTACCGCGGATTATGTTGGTCGTTAAGATATATTGCCAGATCAGAATGTATTTATTTTACTATAGAAACAGGAATACAAGTGGTTTTTTGGACTATCTTAAAATTAATTTCAGTGGTCATATCATAGAATATAATGATTCATTGATCCCATTTGGCCTCCACCAACAGAAAGAGTGAAATAAAATATGAGAAAAACAAATATAGTTCAATATATATTTTCTATAATTATCATTATATCAGTTACTTATAATAATGATATAAAATTATGGTTTAAGAATAATAAGCTTGTAAAATATGAAAATTATCTTAGATCACTACCATATTATGAACAGGAACATTTGACCGAAAAGGAACTGAAGAAGATACCCAAGCATCGACGCCCAAAACCAAATGCTGAGTTTGAGCGGCTCAAGACCATTGACCCGGAACTTGGAAGAGTGCCTGATGAGCGATTGTTTGCCGCACTACTGGAAACAGAGCGGCGGATCATCGAAAACCAATCTGGATCCTTTAGGGACTCCCTGGTCTGGGAGGAACGTGGTCCGGAAAACGTGGCTGGCCGAACCCGGGCCATGATGTACGATCCGAATGATCCTGACCAGAAGCGATTCTGGGCAGGCGGTGTCACGGGCGGTCTATGGTTCACTGATGATATTACTTCATCCGCGCCTCAGTGGTACAAGGTTGACGACCTGTGGGCAAACTTGGCTGTCTCTGCCATGACATATGATCCTTTGAATAATAACGTTTTTTACGTTGGGACGGGGGAGATCTACACAGGAGCTGGTCGGGGATTTGGCATATGGAAAACTGAAGATGGTGGGGACTCATGGTACCACCTGAGCGGGACAGAGGACTTTTATTATGTCAATGACCTGGTCGTTCGAACTGAGAATGGTGCGAGCATTCTGTATGCTGCGGTTGGTATGAATTATTATGGGGGAACCTGGCACTATGGTTCACACGGTCTCTATCGGTCGGTGGACCAGGGCGGCTCCTTTGCACAGGTCTTGCCAACGGTAGGCAGCAATAATCAGCCATACCAACCTTCGGACCTGGAGCTAGGGAGTGACAATTCACTATGGGTGGGCACACGAAAAAATGCCTGGTGGGATGGTGCGGGTACCATCTTAAAATCAACAGATGGTTTGGTCTGGAGCGTTGTCTACGAGGATCAAAATACAGAACGGGTAGAGCTGGCGATAGCGCCATCTGACCCATCCGTGGTGTATGCGGTTGCGCAATCAGGCCAGGGCGGTGAGAACGATATTGGGTTCTTTATCAGATCTAACAATGGTGGGGGTTCCTGGACGAATATCTCCATTCCTCTGAATGAGAACGGTGTTCATTTTACTCGGGGACAGGCCTGGTATGACCTCATCCTATCTGTGGACCCGCAGTCATCATCTACTGTCTATGCTGGTGGGATCGATCTGCACAAGAGTGTAGACAGTGGCAGCAATTGGAGCCAGATCTCACAATGGTATGGAAACGGGTTCAGCTATGTTCATGCTGACCAGCACTGTATAGCCTTCAGGCCGGGGTATCCTCAGGAGTTTGCAGTTGGAAATGATGGTGGTATCCATTATTCAACTGACGGTGGTGCGAGTTTCGAGAATTACGATAATAATTATTCCTTAAAGAATAATGGCTATAATGTCACCCAGCTCTATACACTTGCGATACATCCTGGCGAGAACACCGATCAATTCTTGGCTGGGTCACAGGATAATGGCACCCAATATTTCGATGAGGCAGGGCTGGAGAATACCTACGAGATCTCAGGTGGAGATGGGGCCTGGTGTTTTTTCAATGAGAGTGACCCTTCCTACCGGATCACATCATATATATACAATAATTATTATCTCTTTAATGATCTTAATTATGTGCACTCTATCTTGAGTGATAGTGAGACAGGACATTTTATTAACCCAACAGATTTTGATTCTGAGAATGATATTCTTTATGCTACCAGGAATGATACATCGATCACAAGGGTGTTCAATGTCAGCTCAGCCCCAGAGAGAGATGATATAAATGGATTAGCCCTTGGTTCCTATGCATCATGCATAAAGGTGTCACCGTTCGATCCGGGATATCTGCTTGTGGGCACAGATGCTGGCCGCTTGTTTGCGATCAGTAGTGCCAGTACGAATAGTCCTGTTGTGAGTGAGAAGACATGGTTCAGTTTTCCTGAGGGATATATTTCTTCGATCGAGTATGGACAATCTGCTCAACAGATATTAATAACTTTTTCAAACTACGGGGTCGTTTCTGTATGGGAAAGTAACGATGGTGCTGACTCATGGATGAGCGTGGAGGGTGACCTACCAGACATGCCCATTCGCTGGGCCCTTTATCATCCTGATGACGAAAACTCTATCATTGCGGCCACCGAGATAGGGGTCTGGACATGTGAAGATGTTAATAGTTACCAATGGCTCCCTAATAGCGATGGTCTGGCGAACGTAAGGGTGGATATGCTAAGAATGCGTCCCTCTGATAAACTGCTGGCAGCCGCTACACATGGTAGGGGTCTCTTTAGCACATCATCATTTGGGCCCCAATCCAGTGTTGATAATGAATTCGCACCTGAAGCATATCGTTTAGCACAGAACTATCCGAATCCTTTCAATCCGAACACAACTATTTCCTACGAGCTGCCGCAGGATGGTCTGGTCAATATCACGGTCATGGATCTCACTGGAAGGCACGTGGCCTCATTGGTCTCTGGTGAGCAAAGGTCCGGGATCCATTCAGTTAGGTGGAACTCCACAAATGATAGTGGACAAAAAGTTTCCGCTGGTATGTACTACTACAAGATCCAGGTAGGTGATTTTACTGAGACCCGCAAGATGACCCTTCTGAAATAGTCTGTACTTTATAAGTGGGGCTGGTGACCTGTGGCCTTGATGGTTCCATTATCAAGCTCAAGTAATAACAGGTTCTTCTAAGCCTTTACTTGTCATTACCTATAACAATCCATTTAATGTTTAGGTATTTCCGTTTAGTTTTTCCCAATGCTGAAGTATATATATGCACTGTTCTTGTGTCTTTTTTGTGTCCGGTTGATTGGTCAGACCCGGTCAGTTGATGGAATGGTTTACGATAGGTCCACGTTACAACCTATTCCCAATGTTAATATCATAGTGGAGCCTACAAAAGTTGGTGCGATGACCAACGATATCGGTCAATTCTATATTGATGTTACGGACAATGATCTGGAGATGGTCTTCCAGCATATAGGCTATGATGAAAAAAGAGTGAGCATTGATACGTTAGTTAACGGTGGGAAGATTCCCATGGATCCTAAAGTGATCGAGCTTAAAAAATTGGATGTGATAGGAGATTCCAAAGGAGAATTTGACCAGTTTGAGACCGAGAATATGCTTTCAGAGCTTTCTGCCGAGGATCTGACAATTCGTGGTTATTCAGATATTGCTGATGCGATCTACAATGAAGAGACCATTGTAGTGAACGAAACCATGGCAGGACACAAGACCGTTTCGATCCGAGGTGCCAGACAGGAAGAAATGGTATATATGTATGATGGTGTCAAGATCAACAATGCGGGGGGCAGATCCATGGATCTGTCGATATTCAATGCCGGAGGTCTGGATGGTATCGAGATAGTTCGAGGGGGCCACGACGGTTCAGTGTCATCATCCGGGACCATCAATTTTATTCCTTCACTCCCATATAGGAATCGTGCAGAGTTCTATCAGCGGTTTGGGACATATGATACTGGTAACTGGCAGGGGTCTGTGGCCATTGGTACTGACAAGATAGTTGTGAATATGGGAAGCGGAAGAATGCGATCATCTCAATTTTACAATGAGAGCGCTCAGGCCGATATAATCGGCGTCTTCGATAATACCTTTATTAATCTTGGTATCAAGCCATTTAGGGGTACGGAGATAAGGGCTTTTAGCTTTCGTAATGAACGGGAATATGAGAATATCAGGCTGAATGATTCCTTATCGGCAAACTTTCGTGCTGTCATACTGAAACTAAGATATGAGGGGGTAGAGTTGGGGGTCCTGGACCTGTTCACATCTCATCAGCAAGACTCCGGCAAAGACAAGACCATGGTCATCTCGAGTCATAAGAAAGATGAAGAATCACTTTTTGGTTTTCAGTATTCTTTACCGATCCCACACGCATCCATTAGCATTACAGGGGATCTGCTTAGTGCGGTCTCAGACTGGAACACATCTTTTGGTGTTATTCATTCTAAGCGGAGTCAGTCAACCTTAACAGGGGTCTTTTCATTGAATGAACCTGAGACTCAGAGTGACATTGGGTTAAAGGATCTAAATATCGTATTCAACTGGAGATCGGTGTTTGATAGCCCAGATGATGATACTCAATATTTGACGGATGAGATGGCGTGGGAGGAAAAAGGTGTTCAACTATCGATCTCAGCTTGGAATAAACAAGAAAATTCTGCAGTATATCTTTACTCGAATCTCGGTAATGTGTTCCGCATCCCCAGTCTGAATGAGCGTTATACCCATGCTTTAAGACCAATGTTTTTCCTATCTGATTCTCTTACGCCTGAACATAAGCTAATGAGAGAGATCGGACTAAAACTTTCGAATGATAAGATCATTGGTCAGCCTGCGTATAGAGGAACTCTTTCATGGTTCAGCTATGGATACACAAATAAAATGAGGCCGATCCATTATAGTAGTACGCCAATGAAATTTTCTGTTAATCATGGTAACGCTGATATATCAGGTCTGGAAATGAATCTTGAAGTATCATTTATGAAGGACCATGTGGAAATAACAACAGCCTATGCGCTATACAATATGTCAGATCGATCTGCCTTTCCAATGCAACCAGATGATATGCTGAAGAATACTTTAAACTTTAATTGGAAAGGATTTTCCATCATGCTGGGCTCACGGAAAGAAAGTGCAAGAGTGATAACGACCATTGACCCGAACGGAAATTTGGAGGATAATCGGCTTGATCCTCATATGGCTGTCGATGGTAATATCTCTTTCTATCTACCATTTAAAAGATTCACTGGATCATTTGGTGTCTCCGGTCGCAATCTGTTGGGTGAGAGCCAGTTCTTGGAAGGGATATCGATATTTGACCGACGGATATATCTGAATTTTGGTGTAGAGTGGAATTGAAGAAAAAAATATATCACACATATTTATTGGCACTTTTCATAGAGCTTTCCTGCACGGAAAATCCATTCTGGTCAGATCCACCCACAACAGTAATGAAACTCACCGGCATTGTGAATACAGACAACAACATTACCAATGCACCTGCCTATGTCTGGCTCGAAGGATTGGATATTGATACTGTTACAAATGATAACAATGAGTTCATAATTGAGCTGAACAGCACACAAACTCCTAATGGAAATATTAATGGGCCACTGAAAACGTACTTTTATCTGCATAATTATAGGATAGACCATGCGACCATTTATTTTACGGATGGGCATTTTTCCGATTCGCAGACAGATTTTTCAACAGATGGAGAATTATTGGAACCAGTTCTGCTTGAAAAATTGGTCTCGGCTGAGACATCTCTTCCTCCAATATTCAATACCTCATTTGAAGAAACATTGACGGTCAAGCTAGATCTGGATGTACATAATTCGGCTACATGGTTGATAGGTTATAAAAGAGTGCTTTCTCAGAATATATACTTACCATCGGGTGTTATATTTCGTTCCATACTGTACCCTCAGGTCATTCATATAAATCGTTTATACCATGATAGTATCGTTCCGCTTGAGTATGATCCGGGTTCTGCTATTACCTGGACCTATGAGATAGATTCAGATTCATTACATACACTTTCAGGTGATTATGAAGTTTTCCCCTTCTTTCTTGTGAATCAAGACCATGTACCTGATGATCTACTTTATTCCCTTGGAATTGATGATATATTCACAATCAATTCAGAATACTTACAGCTACCCATGGATATGACCCCGGGAACACTGACTGTACAATAAACTGTATTGAAAAGAAAAATCCGTTCCAGTGGATAAAAGTGTTAGCCTAAGTTCGGAGGCTGAATTTTAATGTTTTTGGAGGATATATGGCTGAGGGTCTGTTTGAAATTACGGATGGAAGTTTTGATTCAGATGTTATAGGATCTGATCTACCTGTATTAGTTGATTTTTGGGCTGCATGGTGTGGACCATGCAAAGCAATTGCCCCGGTGATCCAGGAGATCGCAATTGAATATTCCGGAAAAGTGAAAGTAGGCAAGGTTGATGTTGATCAAAATAATCAGATAGCAATGCAGTATGGAATTCGTAGTATACCTACTTTACTTATTTTAAAAGATGGGAAGGTCATTGATCAGATCGTTGGTGCTGTACCAAAGAAAAGTATTACAGATTTGCTGGATAAAGTTCTTTAATTACATAACATTATAAGGAAAAGGGAAGTTGCATAAGGAAGTGATCATCATTGGTTCCGGGCCGGCCGGATTAACTGCGGCAGTGTATGCCGCAAGGGCAAATTTAAAACCACTTGTCTTTGAAGGTAACCAGCCTGGGGGACAATTATCGATCACTACTGACGTTGAAAATTACCCCGGTTTCCCAGAAGGTATCATGGGACCCGAATTAATGGATGAATTTCGCAAACAAGCGCAGAGGTTCGGAGCAGATTGCTATTTTAAAGCAGTGGAAAAGATCGACCTGTCTAATCGCCCTTTTAAACTATGGGTTGGAAATGAATCATATTCCGCTGATGCGGTCATTATATCAACGGGAGCATCAGCTCGTTTACTTGGTTTAAGGTCGGAGGATGAACTTATGGGCTATGGCGTTTCTGCTTGCGCAACCTGCGATGGTTTCTTTTTTAAAGATAAAAAGGTCATGGTTGTTGGCGGTGGAGACTCTGCTGCAGAAGAATCTATTTTTTTAACCAAGTTTGCGTCGGAGGTCCGAATCATTCATCGACGTGATGAATTACGAGCATCTAAGATCATGCAGAAACGGGTTTTTGATAATCCTAAGGTTGAAATATGTTGGAATAGTAAGGTGGAAGATATACAAGGAGAAAAGGAAACGGGTGTTACAGGCGTGGTCCTTAAAGATACAATATCTGGAAAGGTAAGCGAAGAACCCTGTGATGGAATATTTATGGCTATCGGTCATACACCAAACACAAGGATATTCCGAGATTATATTGATTTGGATCAAAATGGGTACATTATTACGAAACCGGATAGTACATATACAAATGTGGAAGGCGTGTTCGCTTGTGGTGATGTTCAGGACAATGTTTATCGTCAGGCAGTAACTGCAGCGGGTACAGGATGTATGGCAGCTATGGATACTGAACGCTGGTTAGAAAGCCAAACAAAATAAATTGCATCTTTTCCCTTTTCTTAAACGGGTTTTCCCAGGAAAGGAAAGGCAATGTCAGAAAAAAAACGTTTGATCTTCAAGGTTAATAACCTGAAGAAGAGCTATGGATCTCACACCATACTGAAAATAAGGAAATTGGAGATCCATCCTGGAACGATATATGGACTAATAGGGCCAATAGGTAGTGGTAAGACAACCTTATTAAATCTTTTGGCAGGTTGTGATGATCCCGATGATGGTTCCATACTTTTTGATGGTGAACCATTCAAGCTGAATTGGCGAGGGAAAATCATAACCAATAATGAAATATTTTTTACGGGTAATCCGAATCATCTAAAAGCAGGTAAAGTGATCAGTGGGATAATTACAAAATTTTACGGGAAGAAGTCCAATGTAATACAAAAGCGATATTTTGATAGTGGACACTACAAACAGATGTGGAACCGTTCTGTCAAACATCTAACAGAGGGTGAGAAACGTTGGTTGGATCTTGTTTTGGCTACAGAGAGTGACCCCAGAGTATTACTTTTAGATGATTACGGAGTTTATCTGAATCAATCAATGGAACAAAAATTTCGAACCCAATTAATACGTATGAATCGTAATCTTGGGACCACGATGATTCTTGCTGCACCCTATGAAATCTTTTTAAAAACTTTTGCGTCAGTCTTTATTCATTTAGATAATGGCCATGTATCAAAAATCAGATCCAGAGTAAAGCGGCATAAACCAAAAAGACATAATAAGAATCGTCGAAAATGATTATTGTTTATTTTATATATAAGGCATTAATAGAGGAACATTTTATAGGTCATTTGTAGTTTAATATCATGAAGTTCAATTTTGAAAAGCTATCCAAGTCTTATAGAAAGAAGAAATTATTGGTAGTGGGCGATGTCATTCTGGATGCCTATGTCTGGGGCATTGTCGATCGAATGTCACCCGAAGCACCTGTACCAATAGTGCAAAGTGGAGAGCATGGTCAGCAACCTGGAGGTGCGGCCAATGTTGCACTCAACCTAACTAATCTTGGGGCTAAGGTTTCACTGGTCGGTCTGGTCGGTGATGATGATGAAGGAGTTAGCTTGACTAACGCTTTATCCAACGATGCAAATATTAATACCCATCTGTTAGTGGACCAAGGTCGTCCGACTACGATAAAAACACGAGTAATAGCTAACGGGCATCACGTAGTTAGAATAGATCGAGAACATTTAGATCCGATCCGTACAGAAATAGTTGATCAACTAAAAGAGATATTGGGGCCATTAGTCCAACGATCAGATGGTATTATTTTACAAGATTATAATAAAGGTCTTTTTACGAAAGAGATAATTTATTGGACCATTGCTAAGGGGAAAGAATATACTGTCCCAGTTTATGTTGACCCAAAACACAAGAATTTCAGCTGTTACAAAAATGTTAGAATGATAAAACCTAATTTGAGTGAATTCAGATCATATGTTGGTAAAGATATGGAACTGCCTAAATCAGGTTTTAAGCTTAAGAATGAACTGAAAACGGATATATTACTGGTTACTAAAGGTGCCAAAGGTATCTCCATATTTCATGATCACAAGTATGAATCTATCGAAACAAAAGCTCGTGCCGTGCATGATGTATCCGGAGCTGGTGACACGGTGTTAGGAACGTTTGCATTAAATGATGTTTGCGGATTATCACCAAAAGATTCTACGATATTAGCCAATTTAGCTGCAGGAAGGGTATGCGAAGAAGTTGGTATTTTCCCTATTAATCAAGATTCATTTAAGGAAATTCTTTACCATCACTACAGTTCATCAGATAAGTGATGCTTTTCAAGCGGGTCTTATTCTACAAGATTTTAATTTATTCTTTTTTTATTACACTCCCTGCTCAGCCAGATCCTAAATATCGTCCCTTTGACTGGGTAACCTATCGAGCCTCCGGTCCGATCAATGCTATATCTGAAGGCTATACTTTTGTCTATATAGGGACAAATGAAGGCGGTATATATCGTTACCATCTTTTTAGTAACGAGTTCAATGATCCTATCACTAAAGCACAAGGGTTAAAAAGTAATACTGTTACAGGTATCCATTTTGATCGCAATACTGGTATTATTTGGGTTGCTGTCCCTGGTCATCTGCAATATACTTATACAAGGGAAGGTGATTGGCGTGATGTAAAGTTTTCCGAACTGGGTCTTCATAAAACGGATGTAATCAGGCGAATAGGCTCTTCAGAAAATTATGTATGGGCTCAGGCAAATTCTATTTATGTAAAAGTTGATCGATCTTCTGGAGTTTTAGCAGGCCTTTATCCATTTCCAGATGAATTAAATATTCAATGGAGTAGCGGGCCTTATCGCGATCAGCATGATCTAAAAGAAATAATTAATAATTACACTGTTATGGCTGGCTGGATGCTTAGTGGTGATCGATTCATTGATCAGTATGGTAGATATTTGGATATTACGACAGGTCTGAAAGGATTTCATGGTGATATCTGGGTGGGAAGCTCCGATGGCACCTTTTTTCAGGCCAAAACAACCATGGAAACTTTTTTCCCTTCTTCCTTTGGGATAAGAGGTGTGGATGTTGGTGCGTTGCATTATCAAAAACCAGACCTTTGGATCGGTAGTGCTGATTATAGTGTAGGGAGAGGAGTTACCCGATTGGACCCAAGTACCTTACAGGTAGACCATTTTGATTTTGACGTAACAGTAAATATGAATCCTACAGACATTTTCTCGATCTTGGATCTTGACGATGAATTATGGATAGGGGGTAACAATGTGGTATTATTATATGATAAGGATGATAATTATTGGAGAACATTGGGTATTGATAGAGGTATTCCAGAAGGCAATATTAACTCCATAGCTGGTGATACAACATTTGTATGGGTCGGATCATCACAAGGCCTAAGACAGATAAATAGAAAAAGTCGTATTGAAGAAGTTATGGGCATCGAGTCACTTTTTTTTAATCACCCTGTAAATGCTCTCCATTTGAATGAGTTTGGCCTTTGGATCGGTACCAGGACCGGTATTTATTTATATGACCCTAAGAATCCGCAAGTTGTTAATGGAAATTCTATTGGTATCTCTTACTTGGATTTTCCACTATCACAGGTCACGGCCATTCAAGAAGATAATGGTGCTCTATATATTGCTGCTAATATAGGTATTGTAAAATTTGACCTAAGAGAGCATGTTTGGGAATTAGTGATATCTGCAATTCAATATAAAGCCCACCAGGTCAGAGCTATGTCAATGGGAAGAAATCACTGTTTTATTGGTACGAAAATGGGTTTTTTTCGAATAAATTTGAAAACCGGATTAATAAGAGAATATAACTATCCATTCATCGGTAATATCAATAGTATGATATTAATGGGAAATACTCTCTGGTTGGGGGCGAGCGAAGGATTAATACGATTCAAATGGAAAAAAGATTTATAAGAAAGTTGGTTCTGCTATTTACTCTATCCACGCTGATATGGTGTGATCAGCGTGAAAATCTACCCTCTTTTCGAAAACAGAATCGGGAAAATATCGAACGGTTCAGTCTGATCCCATTCTCGAAAGCAACATCAATTGATTCGATCGAAGTTACAGCCTTCATTGAGATCCCTTTCTACACACTACAATTTATAAAAATGTCTGGTGGCTTTGTAGCCAGCTATGAAGCTTCCATCGCCTTGAACCACAAAAATGGTAGTCAAGTTGGTCATAAGACCTGGGTGGATTCCATCAAGGTCTCTGATTATGAGAGTACCAAGTCCACAATTAGAAACAGGAAGCATTATATCAATTTCTCAGTTAGTAAAAAGAAATATATACTCATTGGCGAACTTTA
>DCMX01000111.1:0-4055 GCA_002321855.1 Fidelibacterota bacterium UBA1611
GGGCAATCCGGCAGATGGTATCAATACAACAACTGACCTATCTGAGGTCACATTTGATAATACTAAGCCAACACTAAATCCGGTCTCAATTATATCGAATAATGCCTGTCTGGGTGGTAGCAGGGCCAAGGCAGGTGATATAGTAAGTGTTACTTTCACAGGCGAAGAGCCGTTATTATCTTGGAATGCGGTCATTTTGGGTGATTCAGTGGATGTTATTGATCTCGGGTCGAACCAATATCAAGCAAATCGCGAACTTATGGATACTGACCCTGAAGGAAATGTTACCTTTTTACTGCAGGTCGTGGATATGGCGGGTAATATTAGTTATGATATAATCGAAACAACGGATAATTCAGATGTGATAATTGATCAAACCCCACCTCTATTAAGTTTTGTACACATAGAATCCAGTAATGAAATATCACCCTTTGAAGCAATTCCTGGATCCGATATTGTAACACTCACATTTCAGGGTAATGAGTTATTGTCTACTGCTTCTGTGACCATTATGGGGAACTCTATTGATGTGACTAACGATGGTGATACCTACTCGGCAGAATACAGCATTACTGAGGATGATTCAGGTCTTGTAATATTTTCAATTGATTATTCTGATTGTCCAGGAAATCCTGGTGAAACGGATAGTACGACAACGGACGAGAGTTTTGTCAATATTGACTCTGGACCGCCTGAAATGCTATCAGTGAGTATATTTTCATCCTATGAAGATTCTTTATGGGCTAGAGTGGACGACACTGTTACGGTCAGATTTGTTGCAACCGAGACATTAGGGGAGATCAATATGGTGATTGCTGATCAGACCGTGGATGTCGATAAGGTAATACATCCTGGTACGACCTATGAGGGTAAAAGGGTTATGACAGATTCTGATAATGAAGGGATCATTACATTTAATATAAATTATGCTGATACACTTGGTTCTCCAGCTGAAGAAGATGCAAGCTCAACCACTGACGGTTCTATTGTTGAGTTTGATAAGACCAGTATTCAGATAAGTGATCTCTCATTGGTTACGAATAACGCCTATAGTGATTCTTTAGCAAAGATAGGAGATATTGCCACACTGAATTTTTCTATTGATGACGCGATCCGGTCCTTAACAACAACCCTAGATGGAAATGAGATCTTTCTATCTCAAACAGGGTTCGGCCTTTCATATGACCATACCTTTTCCGATAGTAATAATAATGGTACTATCGATCTGAGTATCCTGCTTGTTGATTCTGCGGGGTATGAAGTGGATACCAGCCTTAACCGGATCTTTTTTGATAAGACCAGGCCAAGTCTATCCAATATTTTGGAAGGATCCCATATAATGGACCTGACCTATACCCCTTATGATGATTCTCTTCATCTCTCTTGGTCTGCAATCGACCTGGAGTCTGGTCTGCGCAATGCGTTCATGGCTATTGGTTCCGATTCAGACCTGTCTGACATAGTAAGTTGGACAACAGCTGAAAATCATTCAAGTGGTGCGATGACAGGGATATCACTCATAAATAATTCAACATATTATGGTGCTGTTCATCTTGAAGATTTGGTAGGGAATATGTCTGACTCACTATGGGGAAATGGAGTCATAGTGGACATAACACCTCCGGAGACAGGTGATATCTGGGATGGATATTTAATGGAGGATATAGATTATACATCTGACTCGACAGAACTGTATGTACGCTGGGAGGATTTTTCAGATAATCAGATCATCGATCATTTTGAGATGGCGTTGGGGACTGGATATGATACGACCAACATCATTAATTGGTGGACAACAAATCAAATGGATAGTGCACGAATCATTGGATTAGATCTAAACAAAGAAGTACAGTACCATGCTTATCTCAGGGCGGTAGATGGAGCCATGAATGTTTCTTCTGTGATCTCTACGGACGGGATAGAGTTTGATAACGAACCGGCCACGATTATTTCTATCAGTCCTGATTTTGATTTATTTCAAGTGTTATCCATCATTAGACCGGATACAATTCAGATCAAGTTCAATAAACCTATGCTTGCTTTTGATCTGGACATTGTTTCAACACAGGATACATCACTGAATTTCACTACGATCGCCCAAGACTCAGGAGTGATGATTGCGTTGGAGGACACTATATCTGGTTTCGAAACAGTTTCTGTCTTCCTGGACACTGTTCTTGCTTTCAATCTATTGAATTTTTCTGATACGGTACTATTCCGGAGTGAGCTCTGGGGCGATCTGGATAATAACTACCAATTATCGGTTGAGGATGTTCTTCTATTCAATCAGAAATGGCCAGATAGTACTGATCTGGGTCCTATAGCTGGTATCCCCCCGTATGTACGTCCGCTACCGGATGGACAAGCTGACCTTCAGGACTTAATTGCTTTTGGGAAGATGTGGATCTGGTATTATCAGGATCATATTTTACCTTCTATTACTTATCCTATTAGGATCTTGCCTGATAATCTCAAGGGGACTCTCAAAGAGAATACTCTTACCGTATTCATTCCCCCTGAAACCCATGCTGGGGAAATGGTTTTTCTGGATGCATCGATCAATGTGAATGAGATAGGATTACAACAGAGAAAACCAGGCACATTTATCTTTAATGTGAATGATACGCTCCACCAACATATGTTCTTTACATTTGCAGATAAAACTGGTATGGATTCGACACTGGTATTTTCAATACCGACTCCTCCCAATGGCGAGTTTCAAGCTATTGTTAGTTACCGTTTCTTGGATGGGAATGTTCAAGAACTGGGTCGCGGTATAGGTGAACTTGATCTGCAATTATTGCCCGATAGGTTCACAGTTCATCAAAATTATCCAAACCCGTTTAACGCTGAGACCATTATCCATTATGAGATTCCTGATTCGCGGCTTATTTCTATTTATATTTATGATCTGTTAGGTAGAAAGGTTCGATCTACTGATTGGATCAAGCAGGAAGCAGGTAAACATATATTCCGTTGGAAGGGTAGCAATGACCTTGGGGAGCAGGTTAGCTCTGGTATCTATTTTCTACATTTATCAGCAGGAAAGGAATCTAAGAGAATGAAAATGGTTCTGCTGAAATAGAGAAGGGTCACATCCTATCAGGAGCACTTATCCCCAGTATCGAGAGTCCACTGGATAATACAATCCTCACACTGGATATGAGACCCAATCTGGCCTGGCTTAATGGTTCGTTTTCAGTGATAACTCGGCATTTCCCATAAAACTTGTGGAAACGTGCTGCTAATTCTTGGAGATAATTAGCAATCCCCTGCGGCTCCAGGCTTTCCAATGCTATTTCAATGATCTCAGGAAAATATACTAATTGCTTCATTAATCTTATTTCGTCTTCGTGGGACAGCAAACCTGGATCAAAACCCCTATTGATTCTATGATCTGTATGCATACCATGTTTTATGATATTACATATCCGTGCGTGAGCATACTGTAAATAAAAAACAGGATTTTTTTCTGATTGATTCTTGGCAAGATCCAAATCAAAATCAAGATGGGAGTTCATACTTCGCATTATAAAGAAATATCGTACCACATCATGGCTTATTTCATTCATCAGGTCGTCCAGTGTTATAAAATCACCCATTCTTGTGGACATCTTTATTTTTTCTTTATCACGTAAAAGAGTCACGAATTGGTATAAAAGAACACGTATATGGTCTGTTCTCAGATCTAGTGCAGCCAGTGCAGCCAATACATCAGGATAGGAATCAACATGATCTGCCCCGAAAATATCAACGATCAGATCAAATCCGCGCTCGATCTTTTCACGGTGATAAGCGGTGTCTGGCAATCTATATGTAGGCTCACCGGAGCTTTTGATATATACCCGATCTTGCTTTCCACCCATTGCTGTAGCTTTTAGCCAGGTTGCCCCATCTTTTTCGTAGATCAGGTCTTTTGATCTCAGGTCTTCTAATAATTGTTCGATCGCACCCGTTTCATAAAATGCTTTTTCATTGGTGAACTGATCGAAAAGAATTCCAAGTTCATTAAGGCTGGATCTTATTTTTTCAAAGATCATTTTCTCGGCATTTGA
>DCMX01000111.1:4447-10977 GCA_002321855.1 Fidelibacterota bacterium UBA1611
GCAATATCTTTAATGTATTCTCCCTGATAGCCGTTATCAGGAAACTCATATTCCTTCTTTATTAGTTCAAAATAACGGGCAGCAACCGATTCTCCCAATATCTCCATTTGCTGTCCGCCATCATTATAATAATATTCTCGGGTTACCTGAAAACCATTCCACTCTAGGATATTTGCGATCGTATCCCCAAGAACAGCGTTTCGACCATGACCTACTGTTAGTGGTCCAGTGGGATTAGCACTGACAAATTCTACATTTGCAGTTTTGTTCTTTCCCGATGTACCGCGACCATATTGATCATTCTTTTCCAAGATCATTAGTATGGAATTTTGATAGAAAGAGGGATGGATTAAAAAATTGATAAAGCCAGGTGGACTCACCGTGATATCATCAATATGGTCTGATTCTTCTGTCCTTAGTATTCTGACGATAGCATCGGCTATTTTGATCGGTGGTTGATTTACCTTATTACTCAGTAGTAACGCAATATTAGTGGAAATATCGCCAAATCCTTCTGTCTTTGGTGGTGCTATCCTGAAATTAATATCAGGAAAACTCAGAGCAGTAAGAGCTGAATGAATTGATCTATCTATGGATTTTCTTAATTGTTTAATCGGTGAACTCCCTTCGCGGTGCGTCTGCCCATAATTTCTCTAAGCTATAATATTCCCGCTCAGTAGTACGGAAAACATGGACCACAACATCTATATAATCTAAAAGTACCCAGTGAAGTTTTTCATAACCCTCGATATGCCAGGGTTTAGAGTTTGTGCCTTTACGAATATTATCACAGATAGCTTTGATCTGCGGTTCTGTATCCGCTGAACAGATAAGAAAAAAATCCGTTAGCGATGTTAATTCATTCACATCCAATGAAATAACATCTTCGGCTTTTTTTTCTAATGCTTGCTCTGCTATTTGTTCCACCAGAACGGCGGAAGAATCAGATTCTAAGGACCGGTCCGGCAAATCAAGGGTTGACGGATATAAAATCTACCAATTCGGTCAGAGTTGAGTAATCTTTTCCAAGAATAACGGTTACATCGATTCCAAGGGATTCATCTGGGCTAATCATCACATGACTACTGTCCGTTACACTAATACCTAATGATGCAGCTACCTTTTGAAGGCTTTCCACCTTTTCATTCCGTTGAATAATCAGTGTGGTCTGGTATTGATGGTGATCGGCATTGTCAGATCGAACCACATCAACCTGCTGTGAACGAAGAAATTCTGTTGTTTTGGCGGCCAAGGCTGGGACTCCACAGCCGTTAAGTACCTCTATCTTGATATCCTGTATGGGATTTTGAATAAAAACATCCTTTGCCAAGATTGGTTTTGTAGATGGTTCCGGGATTGTTACTTGAATAGGCACACCTTGGTGAGTTTGATTCTTGGAAAAGGAGTAAATAAAACCGAGTAAAAGAATCCCTGCTACTATAATAGCAGCGTTAAGGGCCATGCCTAATGATTCTGATTTTTTTTGGCGATTATGCCTTTTGCGAGGGGCCACAGATCAACGCATCCTAAGATGGAAAGGTGATTGAGATTGATAGCTTTGGTAATACGGGGCATTTTGAAATCGAAGTTCTAAAAATGAATTTTTTGTGGGAGCATAAATGAGACCAACATCATAAACTGCCTTCAATGAACTACCAGGTGCTAAACCTCCTTGCACGGTGTTAATGGCTGGCTGATATAATAGAATATTTGCATCTAACCGCAAATTATTCTTTGCCCAATAGGTCAAATTGTTGGTATAACCGGCCACTGATACTGATTGTCCACCAATATTCATCATAGACATACTAAAGCCATGCTGCATATCGAATCGATTCGGATCGAATAGAGACCACCCTGAATAGTCCAGTTCTCCATTAAGGTTCGTTGGAACAGACATATCAGGTCTGCTGGCCCTGAACTGCGCTAGGGCCAAACCAATAGTAAAGATAGTTATTAGGAATGTTCTTATAAACAGCCGCATATATGAAATGAATTTAATAAAAGATTATTTGTTCCAAAACAACCAACAATAATAAATATAATATTCAATTTATTGAGTGACCTCGGGTTTCGATCACTGCCCCCCCTAAACAGACTTCCTTATCATAAAAGACAATAGATTGACCAGGTGTTATAGCGAATTGAGGCTCATCAAATTCAACTATTAAACTATTTTTATTCTTTTCAATAAGTCTACAGACAGCATCCTTTGTCCTATACCGTATCTTGGCTGTTAACACTTCTTTAATTGGTTCTGATCCTGAAATCCAATGTGCTTGGGATGTTGTAAGAAATCTATGATATAGATTCGGATGATCATGTCCCTGTCCAACAATCAGAGTATTTTGATCCAGGTCCTTATCAGTAACGTACCAAGGAGCGTTCTTCTTACCGTACCCACCGCCAATACCCAGCCCCTGTCTCTGACCGTACGTATAGTACATCAAACCATCGTGTTCACCTATTACCTTTCCTTCATCTGTGATGATTTGACCAGATTGGATAGGCAAAAATCTTTTTAAGAACTGTTGATAGTTCCGTTCTCCAATAAAGCAAATACCTGTACTATCCTTCTTATCGTGATTTTTGAATCCAAGCTCATAAGCTTTTTTTCTAACTTTGGCTTTTTTCCAATTCCCGATCGGGAATATACTTTTTGATAGCTGATCTTGATTCAAAGCGCATAAAAAATAACTCTGATCCTTCCCTGGATCTGCACCTCTGTACAGTTGGAAAAGACCTTTGGTCTTATCAATATGAGCATAATGTCCGGTTGCGATACTCACAGCACCCAGTTCAAGAGCATGATCTAAAAAAGCACGGAATTTTATTTCCTTATTACATAGAATATCTGGATTAGGAGTGCGTCCGGATCGGCATTCATCCAGAAATAGTTGGAACACCTTCTTCCAGTATTCATCAGAAAGGTCAATTGTTCTTAGGGGGATACGAAGGATGTCGCATACTTGTAATGCGTCACGATGATCTTCAGTAGCTGTGCAAAATTCTGAGTCGCTTTCATCCCAGTTCTTCATGAATATTCCTTCTACTGTGTAACCTTTATCGATCAACTCTGCTGCCGCAACAGCACTGTCAACCCCTCCGCTCATGCCAATTATGATAGTTTCATCCATTTTATATTATGATTCTAGAACTTTTTTCAGACCGGACACTAATTCTTCAATATCATCTCGTGTATTCCCGGCTCCAAAACTAATTCTGAGTGTAGCTCTGTTTAAAGAGTCATCCACACTCATAGCATTTAAGACCACAGATGGTTTCACATTGCCAACACTGCAGGCTGATCCACTGGAAACTGCAAGTCCGCACCGATCCAATCTTGCCATAAGTATATCTGATCTTCGCCCTGGGAATGCTACGCTGACCAGACCGGGTAAACAATTTTGCTGCTTGATATGAAAAACCACATCTGTACTTATCTTATTCAGCTTTTCTCTAAAGATCGTTTCCAATTCCTTCAAATGCTTGGTGTGAGATGACAAATTATCCGTTGCCAACTTTGCAGCAAGTCCAAGCCCTGCAATACCAGCAACATTCTCTGTCCCTGCACGCAAGCCAGATTCCTGGCCTCCGCCGATCATAAGTGATCTAATTTTTTTCTTATCCTTTACGAACAGAACACCGACTCCCTTTGGTCCATAGAATTTGTGTGCGGATAAACTGAGAAAATCCACGCCTAGATAACTAGTATTAATTGGAATTTTACCCAGACATTGAACAGCATCGGTGTGTACCGGAATATTATACTCTCTTGCTATTTTAACGGTTTCTTTGATCGGTTGAATGGATCCCACTTCATTGTTTGCCTGCATGATCGAGATCAAACCGGTGTCTTTTTTAAGCGCAGGCACTAACGTAGACATATCGACAATTCCTGAATTATTCACTGGTAGTAAAGTGTGGCTTATGCCTATCGGGACAAGGTTCTTTAAAACTTTTATGACTGCCGGATGTTCAATAGCAGAAGTAATGACATGTTTTTTTATAGAGAATATTAATGTCCATAGGACCTGATTATTGGACTCTGTTCCGCTGCTGGTAAACAAGATTTGCTCAGATGATGCTCCGATTGCATCCGCAACCTGTTTTCTAGAAGTCTCTATAATTATCCGTGCTTTTTGGCCTAAAGAATAAATACTGGATGGATTACCATAATTATTTTCATTTATGGATCTCATCAGTTCCTTCACTTCAGATCGCAGAGGTGTC
This sequence comes from Fidelibacterota bacterium UBA1611, assembly GCA_002321855.1. Classification (GTDB taxonomy): domain Bacteria; phylum Fidelibacterota; class Marinisomatia; order Marinisomatales; family UBA1611; genus UBA1611. Next base: position 8,681 of record DCMX01000111.1, read on the forward strand.
GTAGCGCTATGATCAAAATATAGCATAGGATAAAGTTTAAATAGACACAGTCAAATAGAAAAGAAGTCGATGATCTTTGTTAGATATTGTTTTGAATTGCGCCGTATTTAACTGTTTGCCGAAGATGCTTGTAAAAAGGAATTTGTCGTTCTTCAAGTCGATCAATTACTATACTGTTGTCGTAGTCGAAACGGACAACATCCCATTTAATATCATCGTTAATAGTTAAAAATGCCACAGAACCGCGTGGGTCCTCATCAAATGGTAATCCTGTGGATCCTTGGCATAGAATAGTAAGGTTCTCTTTAGATTCATTTCTCGGGATGTGAACATGCCCGTGGACAAATATGAAACGCTCTATTTCTTGGTGAGCATTAGTAACGTGGTCTCTCCAATGCAAAGCTTCCTGCATTGAAGGAGGATGGTCATCCCTTTGGTACCAGGCATGGGTAAATTCCACAAGAGTGGTCCCGACAATCTCACGATAAGCAACCTTCATTTTTCGAACAAATTCAACACCTGGGTCTCCCACTTTTTCAGCTGTCCATTTTTCGTTCTGCACTATGGCCTGGCAGATTGGGTCATCCGGATCCATATTTTCTATGGAAGGGCGCTCCTGTTCCCATATCCGTTCAAGTAAATATCGATCATGATTTCCCCTAATAAAAATGCAATCGGGAAGATCTGAAAGTGTCTGCAGTGTTTTTTCTGGATCTGGCCCAAGAGCAAAACAGTCCCCCAAACATATAAGCTGATCTATGTTGGGTCTATCTGCGATTATCGATAGAGCCTTTTCCAGCGAATAGACATTCGAGTGTATATCAGTAATGATTGCAAACGTTTTATCAGACATAATGGACAAATATAAGTTCGTTAGAATTCGTCGGGCAAGATATTAAGGAATTGTAATATTAAAATCATATTGAGAGAAGTAAATGAATAATGTAAAATTTACACCGCGATGACACGATCTTCGATACTCATATTAGGTTCTATTGGATTGGATACGATTCAAACACAATATAGCGAACGTAGTGAATTATTGGGAGGTTCGGCTACCTACGCTGCCATTGCAGCTGGACTTTTTTCTCCAGTTCACTTGGTTGGCATTGTTGGCACTGATTTTCCCGAACCAGCTCACAAATTATTACTTAAATATACCGCGAATTCGAAAGATCTGATCATTGAAGAAGGGCTCACATTTCGATGGGGTGGAAGGTATCATAAAAATGGAGATAACCGTGACACACTTTTCACTGAATTGGGTGTATTTTCGGATTTTGACCCGATTCTCTCTGATGAGAACCGTAAAATCAAATGGGTCTTTCTGGCCAATATTCACCCATCCCTACAAATAGATGTACTGGATCAGTGTGTAGACGATCCTTTTGTGGTCACCGATACTATGAATCTTTGGATAAGAACAACACCCACTGAGTTGAACGAAATAATCAGCCGTACTAATATTCTATTGATCAATGAGAGTGAATTAAGGGAATATACTGGCATAAATGAAGTTCGAGCTGGGGCTAAAAAGATCTTGTTGATGGGTCCGGAAAAAGTTGTTGTAAAGTTGGGTGGCAAGGGAGCTATATGTATCGACCAGGATCAAGAGGTCAAAACTGGTGTTTATCCAGTGCATAAAGTACTTGACCCAACGGGTGCTGGTGATGTTTTTGGTGGAGGTTTCATCTCTGGCCTATCAGAAGGATTACCTATAATAGACGCGATGAGAAGAGGAACGGCACTAGCTTCGTTTTGTATCGAGGATTTTGGCGTTTCAATGTTGGATAATATTACAAAAGATGATATTGATCATCGTATATTCGAATTAGAGAACTGATTTACAATCGCTTGTTCAGATTCTGCAATTTCCTTTAATATTGTTAAGTTCATTCATTGAGAAGAGAGAATTATGTTAACCCGAAAGTTTACTTATCTGTTTCATCTTATATTTATTGGTATATTATTTGTTTCCTGTACAAGCCAGGAATACACAACAGCGAAACTGGCTGTTCAGCAATCTGATTGGTCAAAAGCTGCTGAATGGCTTCCAAAAGCAATGGCTCTGGAACCGGATAATCCGGAGATCCCAATTGTCTTAGGAGTTGAAATTCATGCCCGGAATAGGAATTGGCATGAGATGCGAACCATGTTCGATAAAGCAATGGAGATAGACCCCAGTAAGAATGTCGAGGTCCGAGGTATATTTCTTCCCGTTAGTGATCAGGTGAATAATTATATTCAGTATTATTGGGCGGAACAGTTCAATGCTGGTGTGGAGATCTTTAAGAAGA
>DCMX01000111.1:11372-16691 GCA_002321855.1 Fidelibacterota bacterium UBA1611
GTTATCAATCCAAATGATGGTCAAACATATACAACATTATCAAAATGTTACTTTGATCTTGGTGATAAAGATACTGCAGTAGACCTGATCAAAACAGCCGTGGAGAAGAATCCAGAAGATTTCAAAGCGAATTTTTCAGCTGGACAAATTATGTTAAGATGTGAAGTTCAAGGGGTAGATGTTCTACCCTACTTTGAAAAAGCAGTGCAGCTCGAACCATCTAATAGCAATGCTTTGCGAGAATTAGCAGCAGTGTATTATGATATTGATCAAAAGAAGAGATCCATTGATGTCTTTAATAATGCGATTAACAATGAACAGGATAAAACTGTGAAGGCAGACCTATATTTCAATCTAGGTGTTATTCATAACCAAATGCAGAATTTTGAAGATGCCGAAAAAGCATTTGACGAAGCATTTTATTTAAACGAAATGGATTATGAAGCAGCCTTAGGTATGGCCAGTTCCTATGAAGGGTTGGGGGATAAATACCTTAATGGTCAGGATGGATTTGAAAAAAATATGGGCAAAGCAGCCCGTTGGTATCGTAAAGCAGAGCGAAAAATAAAAGATGTTAAGAGTATAGATATAGATAATAGTGCTGAATACCAGCGACAACTTGAATTGATACGCTATAAACGAGATATTGCCGAGGGTAATTAATTATTGGAAAAAATATTTGGATGGATTATTGATCTATACAACCGGTACTAACCTAGTTTTTGACGTTTATTGAAATATCCATTTAATCCCCGATCTAGATTCTCATCAGTAAAAAGAGGTACATAGTCGATCAGGTTCAGCCGGCACTCTTTTCTATAAAAGGATTGAAGCTCGGAGATTAATTTTGTGTAATCAGAGCGTATATGCCATGGCTCTGTCGTAATCTCTTCTCCGGTCTCCATATCTTTGAACCTTGTTCTATTATTGAAATCGAATTCCAGTTCTTTACGGTCCATGATATGGAAAACAATAACTTCTTGTCGCCGATGACGAAAATGCTTTAATCCGTTCATAATATTCTTCGGTTCATCAAATAGGTCGGAGATTAGAATCACCAAGCCGCGCTTTCTGATTCGTTCTGCCATTTCATGTAATACTGGTTCGATCTGAGTGTCTAAACCCGGTGATTCAACCTCTAGGGTATTTAATAATATGTTCAGATGTCCAGGAGTGGATTTGGGTGGGATAAAAGATCGAATTGATTTATCAAATAGCACTACTCCTGCCGCGTCCTGCTGGTTGATCATAAGATATGATAAAGCTGCTAAAAGAAAACTACTGTATTGAAGTTTAGATACGGATCCACTTTTATATGCCATTGATCGGCTAGTATCCAGTATAAGATGCGCACGTAGATTTGTTTCTTCTTCATAACGTTTTACATAGAGCCTGTCAGTTTTGCCGTATAATTTCCAATCGATATGCCGGATCTCATCCCCCGGACCATAGGCTCTATGTTCAGCAAATTCTACACTGAATCCATGATAGGGACTACGGTGTTGCCCGATGATATAACCTTCTACCACCAGACGAGCACGTAGGGCCATCGAATTAAGCATCGCTACCGTCTCAGGTTGTAGATACTTTCGTTTATCTGCTATTGGTGGCATTTTAAGAATCCAAACTATCTATTAATTGAGAAACAATATCATCGACCTTCACACCTTCGGCCTCCGCATTAAAATTTGGAAGTATTCGATGTCGCATTATAGGGGGTGCCAATGCTTTTACATCTTCGATATCGGGTGTGGCACGACCTTGAAGGACAGCACGGGCCTTTGCACCTAGAATAAGGTATTGTGAAGCACGTGGACCTGCGCCCCAGTCTACCCATTGTTGGATAAAATCTAACGATGTGTCTTGATTAGGTCGGGTTGCAGATACAAGGCGCACAGCATAGTCGATCACATTTTTTGCAACAGGGACCCTTAGTACCAAGTTTTGATAATCTAGGATTTCATTTTTGCTCAATACTTTTTGAAGGTCATTCTTTTGGATGACCGTGGTTCCTTTTACAATTGCTATTTCTTCTTCCATAGATGGATAATCGATCTTTAGGTTGAACATAAATCTATCCAACTGTGCCTCTGGTAATGGATAGGTCCCTTCCTGTTCAATAGGGTTTTGCGTGGCCAAAACAAAGAATGGTTTATCCAGTGTATAGGTCTGACCACCAGCAGTCACTTTTTGTTCCTGCATAGCTTCCAACAGCGCTGCTTGTGTTTTAGGTGGTGTCCGGTTTATCTCGTCTGCTAGAATAATATTCCCAAAAATAGGTCCTTTGTAAAATCTAAAGGTTCGCTGATCTGTATTTGGGTCTGTATCGATTAATTCTGTACCAGTGATATCACTGGGCATGAGATCCGGTGTGAACTGGATTCGCTTAAATGAGAGATCCAGTATTTCAGCCATAGATTTGATCAGTAGTGTTTTTGCTAATCCAGGTACACCGACCAAAAGAGTATGACCTCTGGTGATCATTGCAATAAGCATCTGGTTTAGGATCTCGGTCTGGCCAATAATAACTTTACCTATCTCCGAAAAGAATTTATCTCGAGCCATTCCAAGTTCTTCTAAATGTATCAGATCCTGTGTCTGTTCGGGCATTTTATTCTCTCAATTATGGTTGATTAAAAATTGCGGGGCGGAACTTACTTTGATTCCTTAATAGCAAAAAGTGAAATACGAATCTTTTGAGTTTTTCCGGATGTTGTTACAAATTTAATTACTTGGATTACGCTAAAAATAAAGAAAAGGTTTCTTTGATAGGTCTATGTTTGGATGAACTACGGTCATTATCAGAGCAGGTTGGAGAAAAAACATTCCGAGGTCAGCAGCTTTTTGACTGGATCTATAGAAAGAATATTGATGATTATAATTTGATGACCAATCTACCCGGAACATTTATAACCGAGCTTAGTGAAAAGTATAAATTTCATCCATTGGTTTTGGCTCATTGCTCTGAATCGAAAAAAGAACCAACAAAAAAGTTCCTTTTTCGAACAGAAAACGGTCATATGATCGAATCAGTGCTTATGCATGATGGTAACCGGTCCACTGTTTGTTTGTCCACGCAAGTTGGTTGTGCTGTGGATTGTCAATTTTGTGCAACTGCACAAATGGGATTTCTTAAAAATCTTACAGCCGGTGAGATAATAGACCAATTTATTCAGATACGTTCAATAATAGAAGAACCACCGATCAATGTTGTCTTTATGGGAATGGGAGAACCGTTTTTGAATTATAGGTCGGTTATTCAGGCTGCAGAATTATTGCATCAACCTGATGGTATAAATTTGGGTTTTGATCGAATTACTATTTCCACGGTTGGCATTGTACCAAAAATAAAGCGATATACTCAGGAAGGTCATCGTTATAAACTCGCGATCAGTCTAAATGGGGTAAGTCAGGAACAAAGATTAATGATAATGCCTATTTCAAAGGCACACACACTGGATGATCTATTGGCTGCAGCCAGGAAATATGCGAGTATATCGAGGAGAAAATTAACGATTGAATATGTTCTTATAGAAAAATTAAATGATTCTCCGGAGGATGCGAAGACTCTTAAAAGACTTTTACGAGATATTAGATGCAAACTGAATCTGATACCATATAATGAGATAGGCGGGCCATACCGGCGGCCCAATGATGATAGGATTAATGCCTTTTTAGCTCAACTTCAAAATGTTTCTTTTCCCGTCACAGTTCGCTGGAGCAAAGGAACGGATATTGATGCAGGTTGTGGTCAATTGGCAATAAAAGAAAACATCATAAATGATTGAAGAAACAATAGATATAGTAAGGTCAAGGCTCAGTTTTAATGGAAGTGATGCAATAATATTAGGATCTGGTCTGGGAACTTTTGCAAAACATTTAAAGAAAAAATTGATCTTGCCATATTCAAAAATACCTGGTCTTCCACGATCAACTGTTGCCGGACATCATGGTGAATTGATATCCGGTTACCATGGTGAACGGCAGGTTGTAGTAGCAAAGGGGCGATTCCACTACTACGAGGGGTATGATATTTCCACCGTAGTTCTTCCGGTCCGAATTTTTAATGCACTCGGAGTACGGAATCTAATCATAACGAATTCTTCAGGTAGTATTACAAGGTCAAATCCACCAGGCACTTTAATGGCGATCAAAGGTCATTTTGATTGTACTTTTCGGAATGGACCAGAGGATCCTGAACTAAGGTCCAACGAAAGGTATCATGACTCCTCAATGCTTTCCATTGCGAAAAAGGTAGCAAAAAAAATTAAAATAAATTTGGCTCAGGGGAACTATTGTTGGACACTGGGGCCATCCTATGAAACAGCGGCCGAGATAGATTATTTTAGACAACTGGGTGGTAATGCGGTTGGAATGAGTACGGTACCGGAAGTGCAAGAAGGTGCTAAACTGGGAATGCATATCCTGGTTCTATCTGTTTTAACTAATTATGCTTCTGGAATAACAATGTCAGAATTAACCCATGACGAGGTACTTGAAACTGCAAACAAGACCGGAAAATATTTTATTTCATTATTGCTTGGTATCATTGCACAATTGAAGCCTGAAAATGGGATTAAATCTTAGATCTGAAGTAAAACAAATCAGCAATGAGATCATTGCTTACCGTCGTGATTTTCATCGTTTTCCGGAACTGAGTTTCAAGGAATTCCGCACCGGAGATGTTATTGCCCAACAACTGTCTGATCTTGGGATCGATCATCAAACCCAGATCGGGAAAACAGGTGTTATTGGTGAGATCAAATTTGGCGAAGGACCAATTATTGCATTGCGTGCTGATATGGATGCTCTTCCTATACAGGAGACAGGAGATTTGGAATTCAGATCACGTAATGATGGAGTGATGCATGCCTGTGGTCATGATGGACATATGGCCATACTGCTTGGGGCAGCCAAAGTTCTTTCTCATTTTGAGAAGAGCCTTCATGGAACGGTCCGTTTTATCTTTCAACCAGCAGAAGAGGGACAGGGAGGTGCTCGATATATGATAGAAGATGGCTGCTTGGATGGCGTAAAGGAAATTTATGGACTACACCTTTGGAACTATCAGCATCTGGGAGATGTAGGTGTCAAATCTGGTCCGGTCTTGGCCGCGGCGGATATATTTGAGATCACCATTAAAGGAAAGGGCGGTCATGGAGCTGCTCCTCAGGGAACCGTTGATACTATTGTTGTGGCCAGTCATTTGATCAGTGCACTTCAGACCATTGTTAGCAGGAACACTGACCCATTAGATAATACAGTGGTAACAGTTGGTAAGATCCAGGGTGGTCATAATTTCAATATAATTGCAGATGA
>DCMX01000129.1 GCA_002321855.1 Fidelibacterota bacterium UBA1611
ATTAATTGAAAAGATATATTCCAAATTAAATCGCTGGCAACGGGTTCAATTAGCACGCCATCCTAATCGACCATATTCACTGGATTACATTCAAATCCTTATTCCCGATTTTATCGAGTTACATGGAGACCGCAATTTTTCTGATGATCCTTCAGTTGTCGCTGGGATCGGTCATTTTGGAGATTACAGTATTGCTATTATTGGACAACAGAAAGGGCGTAATACAAAGGATAACCTGTATCGCAATTTTGGCATGATGAGACCGGAAGGTTATCGAAAAGCATTACGGATCATGAAATTAGCTGAAAAATTTGGTATCCCAGTTATTACCTTTATGGATACACCTGGAGCATATCCGGGAATTGGAGCAGAAGAAAGGGGACAGGCTGCTGCTATAGCAATGAATCTTATGGAAATGTCATCATTAAAAGTCCCTATTGTAGGTGTTGTTATTGGGGAAGGTGCGAGCGGGGGAGCATTAGGGATAGGAATTTGTGATCGTTTACTAATGTTGGAGAATACATGGTATTCTGTAATAAGTCCAGAAGGATGCGCATCGATTTTGTTTCGAGATGTAGAAAAGGCGTCCGAAGCGGCCGAATCACTCAAACTGGTACCATCAGATCTAAAGGAAATGGGAATATGTGATAGGATCATTCAAGAACCAAACGGTGGTGCGCATAGAGATAAAGAATCATCGGCAAATAACTTGGATCAGGCTCTGAAAGAAGAAATAGAAACACTAAAAATGATCGATCCAGAAAAGTTTTTGGATAAAAGAATTAAAAAGTATGATTCGATGGGGATTTTTACGGAAACACAATGATTCAGTATGATCATCATGTAAAGGTCTATTATAAGGATGTTGACCAAATGGGAATTGTCTATTATTCACGGTATTTTGAGTATTTTGAACAAGCTCGGACTGAACTCTTGGCATTTCTCGGATTAGATGTGTCCAGTATTGAAGAAAAGGGTATACAGCTCCCGGTTGTTTCTGGCCACTGTGATTATCGTCTGGGTGCCAGATTGGAGCAGCAATTGATAATAAGAACGATGGTCAATGAACTTCCAAAAGCGAAGCTTCGTATCCAATATGAGGTATTTGTCAAAGGAAATGATGCAGAATCACTGGTGTCAGGTTATACCGTACACGCTTTTATCAACAGAAAGGGAAAGCCTATACGTGCACCGAAAACGGTCATTGAAAAATTAAAAGATCAATTCAATTTGGCAGATTAAATGAATCGTATGAACATGACCCTTACTCTTCTTGGTGTAATGATTGTCAGCACCATTTGAAAAGGTGGACCAAAGTCGGGATTTCCATGGACAGATGTTACTTTGCATAAAGTTATTGGTAACAGAGTAGACAAGATTATCATGGCTGATTTTGAAATTGAGTGGTGAACTTGGTATGACCGGCTGGATGTTGATACGTAACCAGACCCTGGTATTGTAAAATTTGCCTTAGATCGTTTTATTGGTATGAAGGTCGATTCTGAAAAGAATGATGGTCCACGGTTGATAGATAAGAATAGTGTCTGGGGATATCCAACAATGATCTTTCTTAATAATAGAGGAACGAGATAGATCGCATCATTGGATATCTTCCACCAGATCGATTTCGGGATGAACTGAAAAGGATACACTCAGGAAACGGTACATTACCAGAGTTAAAAATAGATTGAAAAATCACTCGATCAATTTCTCTACTTTTCTTTGATTTGAGCCAAAAATATGCAGACATGGGAGATTGGATCACCTCTCATAATTAATTGAGATCGAAAAATGTATTGAGGGTGATCCGGAAAAAAATTACCAGGAACAAAAAGAGAAGTTCCTCAGGTCAGAGGTAAAGAATCTACTTTTTATTTATCAGATATACTGCGGACATTGTCAGGATACCGCCAATTGTCGTACTCAGTGTTATCATTTCATCAAGAAAGACCATTGCAAAACCCATAGCTGTTATGGGCACTGTGAAAATAAAGGCACTAGCACTATGTGCACCTAATCGCACAGATGCCAAAAAATAAATTGAAGTACCATATGCCATAGCACCAATTGATAGGAGCATCATGTTCAGCCAGAATATTCCATCAAATGTGAATATGATCATGATAGGATTATGTATTGCCATCGGCAAACTGATGATACTCGATAATAAAAAACACCAGAAACTAAATGGGATGAATGAGATCGTTCCTTTTGAGAAAGATGTGTTCAGAGTAACGATTGCCCATGATAATGACGCAAATAAGAAGAAAAGATTCCCGCTTTGAATCAACGCATTAGGATCTATGTCCCATAATCGCATGATTATACCTCCACCAAATAATCCAAGTAACAATCCAATAATATTCTTTTGTGGTAATGCCTCATGAAAAAATAAAGTGGCAAAAAGAGCCGTAAATATTGGATTTAGTGTTGTGACCAGAATTCCACCTGTACCTGCTAGACCGATCTGTGTTCCTTTGAAATAAAAGTAGTTATAGGATGTCATAAAAATGGCATTGATGAGCACATACCGAAAACTGGTCCTATTGATATTGAATGTATCACCACTCAGAAACACAACCGGAGTAAAGGCTAAGGTGGCAAATAGAAAACGCCAAAACATCATCAGAGAAGCCTCTCCGTAGTTTCCCACTATTTTTGCATTTGTCCAGCTAAGACCCCAAAGCATCATCGCAATGATGGTAAGAGAGATCAAACTAGACCTGGAAAGATTCAAGTGCTATTTATCACTACATTCGGAAAACGGGGAAATTGGGATCGGGATGGGAAATACCTGATACAACCTTGAAGGCTTTGATTAGAATAGTCCTTGTTTCTATTGGTGTAATGATACCGTCATCCCATAGTCGAGCACTGGAATAATAAGGATGACCCTCTTTCTCATACTTATCGAGGATAGGTTCTTTTAATTCATTGATCTCATCTTCAGTTATTGAGATCCCATCTGCTTCTAACTGATCTTTTTTTATAGTACTTAAAACACTTGCAGCTTGGGCACCTCCCATTACTGAGATCCTGGCATTGGGCCACATCCAAAGAAAACGTGGTTGATAAGCTCGGCCGGCCATAGCATAATTCCCGGCACCAAAACTTCCACCGATGATCAGGGTAATAATAGGTACATTTGCAGTTGCCACAGCCTGTACCATTTTTGCTCCATCTTTAGCGATACCACCTGCTTCTGCTTTTTTACCGACCATGAAACCGGTAATGTTCTGTAAAAATAACATAGGTATTTTACGCTGGCAACATATCTCAACAAAATGTGCACCCTTTAAAGCGGTCTCACTGAATAAGACTCCATTGTTGGCTATAATTCCAACGGAAATACCTCCCAATCGAGAAAACCCTGTCACAAGTGTTTTACCATAATCAGATTTGAATTCTTCAAATTTAGAACCGTCAACAAGTCGTGCAATGATCTCATGCACATCGAATGGGATTTGATGATTTTTAGAAATAATACCGAATATCTCTTCAGCAGGATAGTGATTTTCCTCAAACTCGATATCTGGTTCGAAGGAGAGAGGTAAATGGTCGATTATATTGCGTATTGTTTTCAATGCTTCGCTATCATTTTCAGCAAAATGATCTGCTACACCACTGATCTGAGTATGCATTTTTGCGCCACCCAATTCTTCAGATGTTGCTGTTTGGCCGATCGCAGCCTTTACCAATGGTGGACCTGCGAGAAATATGGTACCGGTCTTATTCACAATGATAGATTCATCACTCATGGCAGGAACATAAGCGCCACCGGCAGTACATGACCCCATTACGGCTGCCAGTTGGGGTATCCCGCGTGCGCTCATGCGGGCCTGATTGTAAAAGATCCGACCGAAATGATCTCTATCAGGGAATACTTCATCCTGTTTAGGCAAGAATGCACCACCACTATCAACTAAATAAATACACGGTAGTTCGTTCTCCATCGCGATCTCTTGTGCACGTAAATGTTTTTTGACCGTTATGGGATAATAGGTGCCACCTTTGACAGTTGCATCATTTGCAACCACCACGCACTGCCGTCCCTGCACTGATATAATTCCAGTAATTATGCCTGCAGCAGGTATGTGATCATCATATAGGTCATAAGCTGCTAAAGGAGAAAATTCTAAAAAGAATGAATCCCTATCCTTTAGCCTATCGATTCTTTCTCTAACAGTGAGTTTTCCACGTTTTTGGTGTTTCTCGATACGAT
>DCMX01000260.1:0-15732 GCA_002321855.1 Fidelibacterota bacterium UBA1611
GTTGCCATAATTAATATCCATCAACTCGGGGTGAGCGGAGATATTCCCATAGCCTGGTAAAGATGGGTCTACATCTTGTATAAGGTGATCCCAGATATGCCACTCCCACACGATATTCCCGTCATCTGAGCCAACCGGTTCTATCTCCAGAATAGCTTCTGACCAGAGCTCGTTCAACGAATTATTGATGATCTGTCTACCCATAGCATAGGCTTCGTCAGCAGTTTTCCTCTCCCAAGCGATCACCAGAACATTTCCATTCGATAGAGGCTGTACATCGTGATGATGCTGATAGGTATCATTAGAGACAGTGAACTCCCAAACAACGGTACCATTCCAAAGAATATGCGCGATACCGCCCCCGACGCCTCCCGCGATCATGGTTGGACTCTGTACCCGGAATGGATATATGATAGAACTATCGGGTAGCAGATAGGGAATGCTTGCAGCACCTCGGGAATGCTCCCAAGTATGGATCATCTCTAGATCATTATCGATCAGGTATGAATCACCACCTCCCGGACCGCCTGGGCCGCCAGCAACAGGGGAAAAGAGTGTAAAGCCATCAAATACCTGACCGAACCCTATGGTAATATTCAATAGAGCGAATAAGATTTTCTTAATGTGTTTCATTCCCATAGATTTCACTATTAAAAAATATTTTAACAGGTTGACTAAAACGTGGTCGATCAATTAAATCTGTTCTAAAAATTTATATAAAAAACCTCAATATGTTTCTTAATTGTTTCATTAACATATTATGGATAAATCATTGAAAAACAACAGAACCATAAAAGCATATCTTACCATAGGCCACACATTCGGAACATGGATAGGCCCTATAGTCACTGGTCTTTTACTTTTTTTTATGCGCCAGTTGATAACCATTGGTCTTGCACTGGACAAGGTCTTTTATAGTTCGTTGAAAAAAGAAAAATTGACGGACCCCATCGTTATTGTCGGTAATCCACGTTCAGGAACAACTTTTTTGCATAGATACCTGATCAATATGGAATTAGGTTCCGGGGCACAACTCTGGCAGCTGATATATCCTTCGATCATTCTGCAAAAATTTATAAGACCTATTCTACCACTTCTCGAACTTATCAGTCCTGCCAGACACCATTCCACTGACGCACACCAGACCAGTTTAAGATCAATCGAAACAGATGATGTGTCCCTGTTCTTCCGTTATTTTGACGGGTTTTTTCTTTATGGGTTCCTTTTATCCTTTGCGGATGAAGATCTCTTTGACTGGTTCGACCCCAAACTGCGCAACACAAGCCAGCGTGATTTCCGCTGGCTCGAGGCCATATGGATGCGAACCATAATCTCATCAAAAAAAGAACCGATCATTGGAAAACTGTTTTCCCTCAGCACTAACCTTCCCGCATTTATGGAACGATTTCCTGATTCAAAGATCATTTATATGGTGCGGGACCCAGTGAATGTATTACCATCCGGATTAAGCCTAGTAACAGGTGTCCTAGACAAACGATTTGGTTTTTGGAGCCTTCCTAAGAATAAGAGAGATCAATATATTGATCGGTTATATACCGCGCTGGTCGAACTGCTTAAACGTTTCCACGATGATTACGTGAGCGGGAGAATCGAGAGGTCGAGAGTATTCATTGTTAGATATGATAGGATGATGGACAACTTCGAAGATGTAATGTCAGGTATCTTTAAATTCACAGGTTTTAGACCTTCTGATCTTCTAATAGAGAACGTGAAAAAAACCGCAGAAAACCAGCGCCAGTATATAAGTAAGCACGCATACGATCTGAAAAAATTCGGTCTGGATGAAGAACGGATCAGAATCGATTGTTCTTTCGTATATGAAACATTTTTGAATGAATGAAAGCTTTTATTAATATTCCAATTCTCCTTCTCCTGATACCAGCCGTACCAATAAAGGCATTTGATATCCCTATATCTGAGTCCATTGATAGCTGGACAGTTCTGCAGGATGATGTTACCTGGATCGGCTGGACAGACCACTCTGGTTTCCCGGTTTGTCAAACCCGGGCAAATTTTCCGTACCCTATGAAAAGCATTTCAAACATCATCGAAGACATTGAAAATTATCCAAATGTATTTAAAAGAATTACAACGGCAAAAATATTGGATGATGATATCGCCTATTTAATGCTGGACATGCCCTTTCCTTTTTCAGGCCGGGATTATATTATCCAATTTATTAAGGATAAAAGCGAAACGGATTGGGTCTTTAGTTTTAAAGCAGTTACACATGTTGATGCACCCCCGAACGAAAGATCCGTTCGATTAATCAACGCAGCCGGTGCATGGCTTATTAGACCTATCAACAATAACGAAACCTCCGTAACCTATACCTGGAATGGTGAATTACTGGGCGAGTTTCCATCCTGGGCACTGCCCAAAGCATGGAAAACTCAGGGTAATGAGATCATTGAATGGTTAGGAGCAGCTCTGAACGAATAAGGCAAAATGAAGAGAATACTATTTATCTTATTTTTCCCAGTGTTCACAGCTTTGAGTTTTGCAGAGTCCACTATCGACCATGGCGGTTATGTGGACCTATATTATATGGCCAGACTTTCTGATAACTCCCTAATAAATATACCCTATCGAATATTCAATATTAATGTGGATCATCAGAATGGAGATCTTTCTATTAAATCAACACTGTCCCTTGAACACCAACTTAGGAGCGATACTTACTTTCTTACAAATAACAGCCCACAGGATTTTCATTGGGACCTGAGGGAGCTCTATATGCAATGGTTTACCAGCTTTGGTGAAATCCGAATTGGTAAACAGATCCATGCCTGGGGCAGTGCTGATGAGAACAGTCCGATCGATGTGGTGAATCCTCTTGATTATTATTATCTATTCTCTGCTGGTGCTGAACGCAAACTTGCTACCTTTTCTACGGCAACTGACCTGTACATCAACAATACCAAGCTTGGGTTTGTTTTCTCCCCAGTTCATAATACCCACCGCACACCTGGAGGGGATGATGACTTTCCCATATCCATACCCATAGCTCCTGATCCTGAACAAATATTCGAGATAGATGATAACCCTTACGAAATTGGAGGATTCATCAATCAAACCTTCAATTTTGGGGACGTGACCTTTTCATATTTTCAAGGATATGATAGAATCTTCAATCTAACAGGAGTAAATGTATATGGCCGTGGCCCGGACCTATCTTTTTCTCATATAGACATTTTATTTGGATATAGGAAAACAAGGGTCATGGGTGCAGGTAGTGTACTTTTATTAGGGGATGTAACTCTTCGAGGTGATCTTGGTTACTTTGATACTCAGGACCAAAACACTGATATAAACCAAGCGAGCTCTTTCTTACCGGAAATATATGATTCTCTTCACTTTTCATACCCTTTGCATGAAGAATCCAAATATTATCAGACCACCTTTCAGCTCGAATACACCTTGCCATTTGATATTAGGCTAACATGTCAATTTTTTACTTATGATACCTTGTCCTATAGTTCAGATAGTTTGCCGGTCAGCGAACAGATCTCTATACCAAACCTTGATATCGACCCGGAACAATTGGAGCCTCGACATTTTTTTACACCTGGAATGGGTGCTTCACTTGCTGTCCTAAGTAGAAAGGCAGGATTCATTAGTTTAGAAAGGCACTTCAATGACGAGCAACTAAAGTTAAATCTTACGACAATGCTTGACCTGGATGATTCCAATTTTGATGGTACCTTACCTGGAGTATTGCTCGAAGGTCACATTGACTACAATATGACCGATGAGCTGAGAGCCACCATTGGACTGACAAAGATCTATGGCAGTGATGATCACCCTGATGGAGAGAACTACCGTTTTAATAAGATGGAAGATTTCTCCCACTTGCGTTTTGAACTAAAATACTTCTTTTGATATCAGTGATACCTAAAAATTAAAACAACCAGTGTCAAGAGCTATCTGTGACCGCGCTCTGATAAAGCTATAGATATTGTAAAGATTCTTCGAATCCTAAGCTATTTATCAATAGTGATTATTTCATAAAGATCATTTTCCGGATCCTTACATCAATACCATCAGCAAATTTTATAAAAAACACGCCTGATGGATGGTCCCCTGCAGACCATATAAGCGAGTGTTGTCCCATATCATAGATCTCATTATTTGAGATCACATCTATTTCATTCCCTAAAATATCATACACCCGAATATCTATCCTTCTATCATAAGGGACAAAGAGATCCATTGTTGTTCTTGGATTGAACGGATTGGGATATGGTGATGATATATTGAGCTGGTATGGAAAAAGATCTTTTTCACTGACAGTGGTAGTATTATCACAGTTCTGTGGTGCATAGACCGGAAATGAGTAGTAGAACTGATCCAGGCTCAGTTCAAAATGATCGTTGTCTATCAAGCATCCCGGAATATTTTCGCAAAGGTCATTCGCACCAATAGCAAAATATGGATAACCACCATTATCGTTCCCGCTCCAATCCAGATCCATATTGCAAAAACAAGCTGGCAAAGACTCTAAATTATTATTGAAGAGCCACAGGTAATTCAGAGATTCCAGATCACATATCGATTCAGGTATCGTAATTAATTCATTATACCCCAGGTCTAAAAAATAAAGGTTGCCAAGGTTTCCAATACTGTCGCCTGTATCTTGGAGCACATTATTATTAAGGTAAAGGGTCATAAGATCAGACAGATGACTGAATGATCCAGGTAGTTCGGAAAGTCGGTTCCATTCTAAATAAAGTGAAGCAATGTTGTCCCAGTTCCCAATGTTGTCAGGGAGCGAATAGATCGTATCATTCACGCCAGAACTGTTACCATAATTCCCAGAAACCAAGAAACGTAGTCGACCATTGAACCAGGTCTGTGTACCCAGTTCCAATGGTGAACCATATGTAAGATCGTTGATAGAGATCAGACTATCCAATACGACCATGTCATTATCTGATAGGCAGGTGTCCCCTGACAAAATGGTCACGTTCAAAGGCAAAGCCGGGTAATAGGTATACGCACTATCGCACTGTGCAAATAAAGTTCGAGAAAAAAAGATAAAGATCATGAGTGTCAGGATATTTTTCATCATTTCAGATAAATGATTTTTTTAATATCTATTTGGTTACCTGTCTCTAACCTTATGAAATACAATCCTGATGGATGATTGTTAGCATTCCATTCTATCTCATGAAGACCTGATCCAGAATTCTGCTTCAACAGTGTCTCTATATGCCGTCCAGATATATCTCTGATCTCAAGTATCAGGGGTCCGTTTTCCGCTGAAAATTGGATGAGAACGGACGAATTGAACGGATTTGGGAATGGAGGAAAGAGTGAACATGCATTGGGAACAGGATCTGAACCAACAACAAGTGCTCCAGAATAAGCGTTGAGGTTAATGGTTCTTGCCAGATCCGGTCTGTGGAAAGGTATGACCATCAAAGTTAGAGGGTTAGCCCCTAAGATCTCGCTGACACTACCGCTGAAGGAGATCGTTGTATGCTCTCCAGGTCCAAGGGTCGTAGAGCCAGATTGGTCGTTGAACCAGTTCTGATCATCGTAAAATTCAAAGTTATAGGTTTCTTCAGAGGACCCCTCGCTGAATAACTCAAAAGCAAGTTCAACGTTCCCAAGGGGCAAAAATACACCTGTCTCATCATTGTTGGTCTGCAGGTCATGGACAACCACAGAAAAGGCAACAGGGTAAATACCAGGAATTCGATTAGCTCTGTAGACCGCTCCACTCGGCAGTGAAAGATTGTAATGCGCTTCCCAAAGAAGCTCACCGCTGGGATTCACCTCTAATGATGTCCCTCCTCCACCCACCGTGGTTATCAACATATTTTCATTATCAAGTTTCTCTGCATTACCGGATGCAAATCCGAATAGGTCTTCCGGAAGCACATATTCCCAGACAAGTTCAGCACCATCTTCGTCCACGGAAATTTCGATGGCCCTTGATGTGGGTCCATCGGTGCCAAGGAATATCTCACTGAGATTACCATTGTCAAAGGTGACTATATGTCCTTCTTGGGTAAGCTGTAGACCATGCTGAAAACTGAAACCAAGATCCTGGCCCATAGTTACATCGCCAGATGGCATATCATGCCCCATATTCCAGATAACATTTCCACTTTCATAATCGATCTTTGTGATCCGGGATAAATGACGGGTGGATATATAAAGTGCGTTCTCTTCATCAGAAAAAAATGCTGCATTCACATGAGTCCAATCATATTGCAGATCAAAATAGGCCTGGTCCCATGTTCCACCGTACTGATCATAATCTGCCATGCTAAAATGATCAAAAGTATTCCAGCTCCAGACAACCTCTTTGGTATCTCTATCCCATTCCACAAGTTTATCACCGATCCAAATAAACTCCGGAGTGACACCATCCGCCTGATAACCTAACTGCTGGAATAAAGGTGTCCAGGGTCCAATAGGAACGGGACCTATTGAGGATACTGATACAATACCCATATAATTTCCATTTGAAAGTCTGAACATATCATGGTGTAAGAATTCATCATTGGGCTCTTCCCAAATGATCTCATTGTCAACTGAGAACACAATACCGGGAAGGTTATTCTCTGAACCGGAATTAAGATAACATCCGAAAAGATCAACATAGGGACTCGAGTTATAATAGACAATATCTGTTTCACCTGTGTTCCAGATCTCCCGGCCGTTCTGATCTATTATTGCGCTGAAATAGTCGAAGAACGCACCAAAGATCGTTAATCCATCAGCGATCTGTTCTTGGTCAATGATAATAGTTTCTGATAGGGAACGTTTCTCACCGGTTGAAAAAGAGAATGTTTCAGACCAAACGCCTTCCATGCCACTGTTCAACACAGGCTTAACACGCCAAAAATATTCGGTTGCCCATTCAAGATTATCTCTATCAATATATAACAGCGTACTGTCAGTGGTATCGATGATATTATTGGCGAAATCATCAGTGGAAGAGGCCTGAAGTTGATATCCATGTGCGCCAGGGACCTGCTCCCACTCAAAGGGTATATAGGTAAGGTTCTGGATACTGTTATTCTCAGGATGTACCAGCCCTGCAAAAAGAATTAAATGGATACAAACAAATATTGCTATCAATTTTATGGGTGAATCATTAATTATCATTTGAATACTATAAGGATTTAGTGAAGTGCTCGCCCTAATTGAACGATCAGAACCAAGGACCGATAAATGATTATTCAGATCTGTTTAAAAAATATTCGGTGAATATTTGATCATCTAAACCAGCGTTGGGCTTGAAAGAATCAATGGTCATTATCGTATGATTCCCGTTCACTCTTACCATTTTCAAGATAGTTGGCGACCAGAACCCGGACTCTTCTGAATAACCCCTTATGTATAACGTTTTTTCCATTTTATTCTCATCTTCAAGAAATTCGACCTTTCTGATCTGCCAGATCTTTTCATCCACATAAACCTTTGTTCCCCAGTACGAGCTTTCAATTTGGGGAAAGGTCCTTACCACATAGCAGGAGTATCCATCGATCATTTCCAGCCCCTCAAGAGTCAGGCTATCATCCTTTATTTCGCGATTTTCAAGATCCTCATAAATAAAGTCGGTTCCCATAAAAGATTTTCCCTTTTCCTTCGTTTTGATCTGCTTTGATGCTTTGAGCTTAGGAAGGAAAACCCATTGTTCTGTGGTTCCATTAACTTTGGTCCAACTAAGTAAGGCCGTGCCCTGTACCGATTTAGGTTCCTGAAACCTCAAAAGTTGTTTTTTTTTGTAATCGCCAGAAAAGAATTGCTTCTCGTAGCGTGTGAAAGACCGTATCCTACGTTTTTCTTTCCCTGCCTTCTTTCTGATTATTTCCAAGCGTATCTCTGATACGGACGATTTCGGCTTTGGTGCTGATTTTATCCTTCTCATAATATCAACAGCGGTCGGATCCATATCAGATGGGAACACAATGGATTGTAGAAACAAAAAAACGATGAATCTAATTTTCATCTATTTCACTTTTTATGAATAGCAGTCCCAATGGCGTAAAGACCAGACTGATTATGGCTACAAGTAAATAATCCTGCCGTTGTGTAAGCTCGGACACACCGGCGGCCTGAAGACAGATGAATATATAAGAAATAATAACTATATCTAGATTAGCCTGTCCCCAGTTAACAATATTCTCTAATGCGAATAATGTGTAGAGGGTTTGCTCTGCTCCAGCACCCAGATAAGCGGCCATGATCCACCAGATTATAACCCCGGTAGAAAGCATCGAAAAAAGAATGCTAAACAGTTTATCTTTTTTATCGCTCTTCATCGACTTAAAAACTTTGGGTCTATTAGGCTGACCATAGCAGGAAGAATCGCCAAGCCTCCGATCAAACAAAAAGCAATTGATGCCATGATCAAAACACTGAATGCCTTCAAAGGCATGAATACCGAATACATCAATACAGAGAAACCAACGATGACTGAAATGCCGTTGAATAAAATTCCTTTTCCTGAAACCTTCATGGTGTTCGCAATAGCATCTTCCAGTGTATCTCCTTCGCGAATGTGTTCACGCAGATGCCATAAGAAGTGTACAGAATAATCAACGCCAACTCCCACCAGTATACAGGTTAATAAAGATGTGGTCATATTAAGAGGGATACCAAAATTGCCTAAAACTCCAAAAATCAGTAAAACAGAAAGAGCCATAGGCAATGTTGCCAGAATACCTCCAATCAATGAGCGAAACACGAACGACATTATCACAAAAATGATGATTGAAGCGTACGCCAGACTGATGATCTGACCCCGGACCACTAAATGACTTACGGCACCCAACAAGGCAGCGGGACCGGATAGCATGGGCTTTATCGGAAGATCATCGTAATAATGGGAGTGAACATAATCTTCAGTATCATCTACCAGTGCCATTAGTTCTTCGGTATGAACTTCTCCTATACGGATAAATACCTGTGTATAACTTGGTTCATCTGGGTCATCCAAGATCAAGTCAAAATCATCATCATCTCCGGTCAGTGAATAAAGGAACATATATTGTGTTATCAGTTCTCGATCCTCAGGAATCTTTAGTGAATCGTAGTTACCATTGTTAAATGCAAAATGCATTTTTTTAATAATATCCGTGATAGAATATGTCGAAGTAACTGTTTCATTCTGTTGTTTGACATGATCGGTCAACTTATCAATATGGGACAATACAATGGGATCATAGATATCACCCTCTATTAAGATATTTAGTTGTGTTGAACCACCAAAAGCACGGCTTATAACCTGATTAGCGATCCTTATTTTTGAATTCTTTGGGAAAAAATTGTCTGGCACCGTATCAATGGTTATATCCCTGATACCTAAAGAGAATAAGGCCACCACAATAAAAAGGGTCACCAGAAACGGAACCCTGTATTTAGTGAAGAATCTTCCCCATGAAACTAGGAATTCATTTACCAATAGCATACTTTTTCTTTTACTGAGATAAGTAGGTCGGGGTACTAGAATTAGAATAGAAGGTATCAGGAAAAGACTTAATAAAAATGCAACCCCAATCCCAAATGATACCAGCAGACCGATCTCTCGCACCTTGGATAGTTCATGCGACATCAGACTCATAAAACTAACAATGGTTGTTGTCCCAGCCAAAAAGATAGGCATTCCAAGTTTGCTCATCGTACGGCGTAAAATGGCTGCCCGGGTCAGTTCTTGATCCATTACTGTATACTCAAAATAATGAGATATAATATGTATACCATAATTATTAGCAATAGCGATCAGCATGATCGGGATCAATCCTCCAATGATCGGGACAGACAGATCCAGCCAGGCCATGAGTCCGAAGGTCCACAAGATAGAAAAAGCAACCACAAACAAAGGTAGAAAGATCCCTATCCAGCTTCGAAAACTGAGCAATAATAAAAATATCATCAGTCCTAAAGCTATTGGTGTAAAGGTCCTCAGGTCTCGCCTTACATTATCAATTGATTCTGCTGATGAGATCACGGGACTGGCCAAATGAATCCTTTCTGGACCTTCGAACTCTTCAATAATTCTAAATAATGCCTCTCTGAATTCGATCTCATCAAAATCCAAAGATGCATCTACCTGGGCAATGAAACACATTAATTTCAAATCCTCGGAAACTAAATTACCGATCACGCCACTTTCATGAAGTGTCTGAAGCAATAGTGCACGACCTGCTGAGTCAGAGGGAATATCATCAAACAAAGGCTCGACCCCGAATCCTCCATCATCCGGGACGATGTACTTCTGACTATAGATCGAAACCGTACGACTGATCAGACCCATAGCTTCTAATGAATCCTGTAAAGCAGAAAATTTTGTTAGTGTTCTTTCTGACAATAAGCTATCAGTCTCAATAGCGATGACAACGATCTCGCTCCCAGAGAACAGATCTTCAGCTAGTTCCATATTTTGAACAGTAGGATGATCACGTGGAACAAGGGAACGTAATCCGGGATCTATTTCCAGTCCCGGGACCTTCCACAGTATCAATAAGGTAAAGAAGAATACCCCAGCAATGATCGTACGTGGGTAGTGTGCATCCAGCACAAATATCCGGCGCGTTATTATATCTCTAAGTGCCATAACAAAAAGACTCGAAATTTAATATGTTCTTTAAAGAGATGTGAATCTCTACAAGGTCCTTTTTAGTTCGTTGTAATTTAAACGCATGATTTCACTATCTGCTCCATTAAAAAAGCCAGTAATACTATTGGCAAATGGAGAATTTCCTGTTCATCATCTACCGAAATATTTATTGGATAATTCAGAAACGATCATTTGCACGGATGGTGCTACTGATAAACTTATAAAATATGGATTAGAGCCAACCGTTACTATTGGTGATCTTGATTCAACAAAATTATCAGAACATGAATCACCAGGACTCTGGGTTCCGGCACCAGACCAAAACAAGACCGATCTACAGAAAGCACTGGACTGGTGCATTATTAATAATATCATCGAGATCACTATTTTGGGTGCAGGTGGCATAAGGGAAGACCACGCCCTGGGAAACCTTCATATCCTTGCGGAATACCAAGGAATGGTTGAATTAAAAATGGTCACAAACCATGCAACCATAAACTGTGAACAAGGTAATAGGACCATCAGCTCACAACCTGGACAGGCAATATCGATCATAGCCATACATCCAGTAGAATCTATCACGGTATCTGGTCTAAAATATCCCATGGTAAATCAAAGATTGTTACCCTCTTCTCGGGCAACCTGTAATGAGGCATTGAATCATGAATTCTCGTTGGATACATCAGGGTCCGTTTGGCTTTTTATGAACCACACTGATTAAATGTCGCTACATTACTCAGATTGGCTCATAATTGCCGGGTATTTTTTTGGACTTTTTTGGATCGGATTCATTCCTGGTCGGAACAAAAAAAATAATCAGAACGAATTCATCCTTTCCGGCCGAAAGCTCAGTCTTCCAGGGTTCATTGCTACACTGGTCACAACATGGTACGGCGCTATACTAGGAATAGGTGAGAACACATACCAATATGGCATACAGACCTGGTTCATTTTTGCTTTTCCCTACTATGTGTTTGCTATCATCTATGCGCTCTGGGTTGCCAACCGGGTTCGCCAACAAAAACAGTTATCCATTCCAGACCATTTTCGAAGATCTTATGGCAAGACCACCGGTATTATCAGTGCTGTGTTGATCGTATTCTTATCAAGCCCGGCCCCATATATCTTAAGCATGGGTATTTTATTGCAATTTCTCTTTGATATTCAATTGGCCTGGGGTCTGATCCTTGCTACCGTTTTCAGCGTGGGTTACATCTGGAAGGGTGGATTCAACGCCGTGGTCAAAACTGATTATTTCCAATTCATGTTCATGTTCGTGGGATTTTTAATTCTATTCATTTTTTCGTGGAAAACCGCTGTTTCACCTTTTGAGCTTTTCAGTGCTTTACCAACTAATCATACTCAACCCTTGGGCGGTAATACCCTACAGTATGTACTGGTATGGTTTTTTATTGCACTATGGACCATGGTGGACCCAGGGTTTTTTCAACGCTGTGCCGCTGCAGAGTCAGCTGAAGTTGCCCGAAAGGGGCTACTGATCTCTATTGGTTTCTGGTTTTTTTTCGATTGTCTGACGATCATAACAGGACTATATGCGTATATAATTGTTGTCCCTGATCAGCCGCTCATGTCCTTTCCCGTTCTTGGAGCTGAGATCTTACCACCGGTTTATTTAGGATTGTTCTTAGTAGGAATCTTTTCCATTATCATGTCTACGATCGATTCCTTCAGTCTGATCAATGCTATCACTCTTGGACGAGATATCCTTTGGCGTATAAAGCCACCAAAGACCAATAGGTATCCCACACCATTTATCAGAAAAGGTCTACTGATCATGGCTTTGTTATCTATTTTTCTGGCGTTCTTAATTCCGTCCGTGGTAAAGCTTTTCTATATACTTGGTTCCATACTGATTCCCGGACTGATCCTACCGTTCCTTTTTGCCCTGCAAGGGAAGAGAATGCCTGAGCATTTGGCCAATATCTGGATACTGTTTCCTGTTATAGTTTCTTTGATCTGGGAATTAATTAGCTTTATAGATGGTGTCCTCCTGTGGAACATAGAACCATTCTATCCAGGATTCTTGTCTTCTTTGATCTTATGGGTTTTATTTTATAGAAAAACATAGACCCAAACTATTTAAACGTATAGTAAAGAGATATTTTCAGATCACTAACGATTGAATATAATCTTTACTCCATATCGACTGTATATTCGCCCATAGTAGCCAGGGCATTGAGCCTGGCACGCTTTAAAAAAGCGTCCTGGGCAGCTTCTACGTTATCAGAGCTGCCTGCCCAAGTTTTTAGCGCGGGAGCCTGCAAAGCACGTCCATAAGAATAGGTCAGGTTCCATGGTCCACTACCGTTTAATAATTGGTTCATAGCATTTAAATGGGCCGTGGCCTTTTCATTGCTTTGCCCTCCTGATAAAAATGCAATACCAGGAACAGCTGAAGGTACGGTACGGCTTAGGCAGGTAACGGTCATTTCCGCTATCTCATCGGCGCTGGACTGGCTTGCACAATCATAACCAGATAGAACCATGTTGGGTTTTAAGACCATCCCTTCGTAGGTCACTCCCTGGGCATAGAGTTCGTAAAACGTGGTGTGCAGTACCTCTTCCGTAATGATAAAAGCGTCTTCAATGGTATGGGAACCATCCATCAGAATCTCTGGCTCAACGATCGGTACAAGACCATGTTCCTGACACAGAGCTGCAAAACGTGCCAGGGCATGGGCATTTGCAGAAACACATTCGCTACTGGGAGTATCATCAGTAATGGTAAGTACCGCACGCCATTTTGCAAACCTAGCTCCCTGAGCATAGTATTCAAATAGTCGCTCTGATAAACCATCAAGACCTTCGGTAACTTTTTCTCCATCGGTACCAGCCATTGGGTGGGCACCCTTATCCACCTTGATTCCAGGGATAATACCAAGTGCTTTAAAGTGATCAGGGAAAGGAACTCCATCCTTTAAAGTTGATTGTCGGATAGTTTCATCAAATAATATGACACCACTAATGAATTCTTCCATCCCAGGAGCAGTAAAGAGCATATCCCGGTATGCGTTCCTGCTCTCTGCGGTACTATCTACGCCAATAGAATCAAACCGTTTTGCGCATGTGGGTGTGCTTTCATCCGCTGCCAGGATTCCCTTTCCCTTTTCCACCATAGCATTCGCAATATCTACTAAACTATCCCAATTCATATTTGGTCTCCAATTTTATTTATTCAATATCATCCTTAATAGCTTGAAACCAATCGGCTGAATGGTCAAAATGTTTTCCACCCTGTATTCGTTCAAAACCTATCAAACCGAGTTTGCCACCATTATCTTCATCGAGTCCTGCCACTCCACTTTTTTTTTCGAGTGCTGATTCCACGGCTAAGAACGCGGATCTCTTGATCAGATCCAGGTCCCTCTCTCCAGGACGGGCAGAGCGGGCAAAATAACCACTCTTCTGCACTAATACTTTATCCGCACCCAGATGGCCAGCAAACTGTTTTGCAAACCATTGCCCTGGATTGATCTCATCCAGTCGTACGTGACCGAAGGAATCCCGTGGTACATCTTCCCCTTGAGCTTCAATCTCCCGCACAATTGTATCCAATCCTGCACCTTCGCTGAGGAAAATATTGACCCCATCCTTGTCATCCATTCGCTTACGTAATCGTTCAGCCTCCTTTTGAAAATCCCAGTCCAATTCAGGTATATAAACAGCGTCCACGTCCCAACGTTCGCGAGACATCAACAGCTCCGGGAAAAATCCTATTTTGTCAAGCCTTTTACGGTACTCATTCGCCGTTGCCGCTGTAAGCCATCCGCAGTGGCGGCCCATCACCTCATGGATTATCAATTGACGGGTACTTGTTGTATTCTCGTTGGCAATATTCTCAAAGAACACGGCTCCCTGTTCCGCGGCGGTCCAGGCTCCAAGTGTCTGCTGGATGGGGGTAACATCATTGTCCACTGTTTTAGGAAGTCCTACCACCGTCAGGTCATAGCCAGATCTCTCAAGATGTGCTGCTAATGCTGAAGCCATGGTGTTAGTGTCATCACCTCCAATGGTATGGAGAATATCCACACCATCCTCTTTCAGTTGATCCGCAGCCACATCCAGTGGGTCTTCTCCATCATTGATATATCCTTTACTAACACAGTGATCAACATTCGTTAGTTTTACTCGGCTATTACCGATTGGGCTTCCTCCAAACTGGTATAAAAGTTTATTATGATTCTTTATCTCTGGTGGAAAAGATAGTGTGTTCCCAAGAAGGAGGCCTTTGTAGCCGTGCAGGTAGCCCATGAGTTCCACGCTCGGAAATAGTTCATTATATCGCTCTACCAAGGCACCGATGGATGCTGATAGGCAGGGAGCCAGACCTCCAGCAGTTAAAAAAGCAATTTTCAAATGATTGAAATCCTATAAGATTTGTGAGCTGAACCTATTAATTTTTCCAATTATATGTCGAAGGTAAAATGAATACTGTCCTATGGAGACCCGGAGTTGATGAACTGCATAATGCAAACATATCGGCTTTTAGGGATCAAATAAACTCAACCTTTCAACTACGATTATCAACATACCCTGAACTGTATGAATGGTCTGTTAGGAACATACCTGAATTTTGGGAGCAGGTATGGCATTTTACAGATATCATTCATTCTCAATCTTATAACTCCATCGTAGATGATCCAAGCAGAATGCCTGGAGCTACATGGTTCAAAGGAGCCAGGCTGAATTTTGCCGAGAACTTGCTACGATCCCGTGATAACAGGCCAGCAATTCATTTTCAAGGTGAAGGTCAGACACTCCGAACATTGACCCATCAAGAATTATTTTATGAAGTAGAAAAACTTGCGCATTCTCTCAGAGATTCTGGGATCCAAAAGGGTGACCGGGTTGCAGGTTTTATGCCCAACATGCCGGAAACTGTGATCGCAATGCTGGCCACTGCATCTATAGGAGCGGTATGGAGCTCATCATCTCCCGATTTTGGGATCAAGGGTGTATTGGATCGTTTCTCGCAGATAGAACCACGGATCATTTTTGCTTCCAATGGATATTATTATAATGGCAAGGAATTTGATTCCTTGGGAAAGCTATGGGATATTCTAACAGAGCTACCTAGTGTTGAGCAGGTAATAGTGACCCCATACCTTAGC
>DCMX01000260.1:16125-18513 GCA_002321855.1 Fidelibacterota bacterium UBA1611
CCTGATCCGATCACTTTTGAACAGCTACCTTTTGACCATCCTCTTTACATCATGTATTCTTCGGGAACCACTGGACTTCCTAAATCTATTGTACACGGTAGTGGCGGTACACTGATCCAGCATCTGAAAGAACTCCGGCTACATACCAACCTGAACCAGGGTGATACTATTTTTTATTTTACCACTTGCGGATGGATGATGTGGAACTGGCTAGTATCATCGCTGGCTGTTGGGGCCACCATTGTTCTTTATGATGGCTCACCGCTTTATCCGGATTCAGGGGCAATGTGGAAGATGGCCCAGGATCTTGGTATTAATGTTTTTGGTACGAGTGCCAAGTTTATTGATACCTGCAATGCAGCCAGCCTAATGCCGAATCAAGATTATGATCTCTCACAATTGCGTGCGATCCTGTCTACCGGTTCACCACTGGTTGAAGAAAACTTTGATTACGTATATCATGCCATTAAGAATGATGTGCTTTTGTCATCCATCTCTGGTGGGACCGATCTTATCTCTTGTTTTGCACTGGGTAATCCCACACTGCCTGTAGTCCGTGGTGAGCTCCAGTGTCGCGGACTTGGGATGGATGTCCGATCCTATGATCAGCATGGAAGATCTGTTACCAACAAAAAAGGCGAGCTGGTCTGTACCAAGGCCTTTCCCTCCATGCCTATTCATTTCTGGAATGATCCGGATGGGTCAAAATACCAAAAGGCATATTTCGAAACATTTCCTGGTATCTGGCATCATGGAGATTATATTGAGATAAATGATCATGGTGGTGTGAAAATATATGGCCGGAGTGATGCTACCCTAAATCCTGGTGGAGTACGGATCGGGACTGCAGAGATCTACCGTGTAGTGGAAGCCTATCAAGAAGTTGAAGATAGCCTGGTCATTGGGCAAGAGTGGGAAGATGACCAGCGGGTGATCCTTTTCCTTAAAATGTCCATGGGAAATGATCTGAGTGATGATCTCATGAAGAATATAAAAAATGAAATTCGTACTCATTGTTCACCACGGCACGTTCCAGCTATCATTTTAGAGACACCGGAGATCCCTTACACCATCAATGGGAAAAAAGTCGAGATAGCTGTCCGTAAGATCATTGCTGGTTCAACGATCGCTAACCAGGATGCCCTGGCAAATCCAGATTCACTTGGTTTCTATAAAGATCTACCGGAATTGCGGTTATCATAAATATTTTTCATCTAAAAGAGGTTTTCCATTTATCTGATCATGTTAGTGAATTATCATAGCATGTTCTTAAAAAAACAAGATGATACAATAATATTTTATTTAATTATGATCTAATAATTTTCTTCTGGCGGTGTTAATGCATCCCCGGGGTCTCCTTTCTTTCCGGGGGTCGCGATCAACTAATGTCGCCATTTTTTTGGAACTACTTTATTCATCTATGCGTAAATAAGCATAGTTGATCGCAATTAAGAAAGGAGATCCAGCATGAAGAAAAAAGATAAGAACCAATCAATACTCGTTGCTACAACACTGCTATTGGGAAGCATATTTGCTATTGCCATTGTTATTAATAACATAGATGTATCACAGGATAATGATCTTGTTGCTACAGCATATCCCAATATCCAATCAAAGGTGGAACACTCAGTGGATGAAACATTAGTTCCAGAAGCTGTTCAAAGTATTGAGATGGCAGAAAAGGATATAATACCTAATAGTGTTAATATTGGATCAGTTGAGATAGCATCGAGTGATTTCGCGGATGCTTTCAAACAGGCACGTATGCTACTTGGACCCAATAATACTTTCACATGGAACGGAATGATATACACCACAGATCTTGCTGATGAAGTGACCACCCATTCAAAGCAAAATGAATCAGTTGTTATTGAGATCGATATAGATTCTGAGATCCCAAAAAAAGAACCTACGCTTTCGCAAGTGATCGAGAACACACCATAAATAGATATGCCCCCCGTGTTCTGCGGGGGGCATATTACTCATCATAATCCTGGTAACGTTGGCGAGCCTTCATGAATGCGAACAATAATAAAATAATAAATATGATCCCAATGCTCATTGTTTAGCAGACCTTGACCAGGCTAATGACCCATACCGGTCATTCAGGACAACAATGCCATCCATATCACGGTTAGAGCCTAAATATGCTGTCGGTTGCTCGTATTTATTGAATGTTTGAACGTAGCCATTTCTTTCTGCACCGGTGCCAAGGTATAAGGTGCGTTTCTGATCTTGATTATAGGAAGTGATAAAGCCACCGTTTCCATCATCCAAGACCGTGATAGAATTCACAACAATATCACCAAGGTTCTTTTTATCATCGGCACCGGTAAGGATAAAGAACAGTGCTGCTCCCAGAATTCCTATCAAAAGACTTCTTAAATC
>DCMX01000208.1:0-2425 GCA_002321855.1 Fidelibacterota bacterium UBA1611
TGCTTTTTTTTGTTTCATATTTTTTTACCTCCTAGAGGATAACCTCATATTATTATAAAATTTTGATTTAAAATAAAGAAATCAGAATCTGCAGTGTGAATCTTTAAACCTTTATGTTTTAAGGAATTGTCAGTTTATAATAGGAAAAATTGTGGTAAGACTGCAGCAAAATTCAAAATAACCGTTTAAACATTTTTTCCCAACTCATTTCCGGGTTGAAATAATGCTTTACCTTATGTTTATATTCAACAGCCATATTATCATCTGTGATTTCAATCAAATCATATCGAGAGAGAATCTGTTCCCGGATGTCGGGAAGAGGATTACTTAGGATATTTTTTATTGCTTTAGTCCCATTCAGGACCGGTTTATCTCCATTCAAAAAAGTAGATGCAAATGATTTTGAAATGACAGGATCCACAGTAAATGATCTATCACTGGCAGCCACAAAACTAGAAAATTTTACTACATGTTTAAAAATGGTTGCAGCAGTATAAACAATATCCTCTGAACCTGTCGTGTTGTAATAGACTACACCACCGGGTTCCAGATGGAGTTTGATGATTTTTAAAAAATCACTTGATACTAGATTTGTTATATAACTTCTCCAATGAAAAGTTGTATTCATTAAAATAAAATCGTATTTATCCTTGTTTCGGTTAAGCCAACGCCTACCGTCATCAATATGTATAGTGACTCTTGAATCTTTAAATATTTTTGACTGTTCCGAATAATGTTTGATTAAATCAAGATAACCATGATTTATTTCTACAACATCTATCTTCTCAAATAAATTGGAATAGGTTAAAGCACGTACCCATGAACCACTACTGAGGCCAATAACTAGAACTTTTTTTGGGGAGGGGTGTAATTTCACAATTGCATAGACTCGATTAATCCCATTAGGACCGTCAGGGTTTACATTAAAGCAGCTGTCATATACCCCACCGCCATATATAACATCACACCCTATTTCTTTATTATAATGGGTAGCTATGATACCACTACGATTTTCATTGGAAAATTTGTAATTCCCTTTCAGTACATAATCTTTTTTGTAGTGAACCTTTTCGAGAAAATTTGCAAAAATTGTATTATGCCATTGCTGAACAAATATAAAAAAGAGCCCTGTAATAACAATATATCCAAGCAGTTGTTTTGATCCTTGGCTGAACAAAGAAACGAATAAAGAGAGGATTAAGCCTGCAGTAAAAACGAAAACAATGATCTGGGTGATAGAGTAATTTTCCATTAAATAAAAACCAGTGATCCCTGTACCAACAGTTGCACCAATAATATTGGCAAGATAAATCCAGGAAAGACGCTGGCCAACTTGTTCAGTTTTAATACCGAAATGTGCAAGTAATGGGAAAATAGTCCCAGAAAAAACAGTTACTAATATTACCAAGATATATATGATAGGTCCTGTAAACAGAGTGTGAAAATAAGAAATCGATCCAATTGATAAATAAAAAACAATACAGGATAAAAAGAGCATCCTTGAAATTAGAATACTCCCAATTTTTTGGCTGCACAATTTTCTGGTCCACCATGAACCAATAGCTATACCCGTAAGGTAGGAACCAAGGACATATGCAAACACCTCTGGTCCTCCTCCAGTATAATACATCATGATACGCACCCAGATGATTTCCTGGGCTAGTGCAAGGAACCCAGTTGCTGATGAAAGTAGGAGAAATGTAATGAATCTCATGCAGTAGAATTTAAGTGGCTTTGTGTAAATAAATAAACTAAATAACCAATAAGAAAGTTGAAGAAAGCTGCTATCCATAAAGAAATAGTCTGACCAAAGAAGACAAAAAATATTTCTGCAGTGATGATGCATGCTACAGCACTTCCGAAAGTATTGATGCTGTACAGAGTTCCAACAGATTTCCCTACATTCTTCATATTTCTTTCCAGATATTCAACGAGTATCGGCAGTGTCATTCCCATGCAAAGTGTTGGAAAAGCAAGAAATGTATAGACTGTAAGTATCATCTCCAACTGGGAATAGTTTGTGGTTTCGACTCCAATCCAATCTATTAACATCCCACTGAATACACCAAAAACACCAATTCCAATTTCTACAAATAAAAATATTTTTGGTAAATGGTTTAGAAACATTTTTGAAACTAATCCTCCAATTAATGCTCCAACCCCCAACCCAAACATAAAAATAATCACAATCAGAGTGACTGATTCAATATTAACTCCAAAGAAAGTAAACAGCATTCTTTGCCAGACAACTTGATATATCAACGCTGAGAAACCAGAAAAAAAGAACAGGAAAACTAGCCATTCATTTGATGAAAAAAAGATCTCCTGATACTTTTTTTCAACGGATTGATAAAGGCTCCAAACAACCCAAATACTAAAAAGAAATAGAATAATAATGACGTTGGTTGGAGGGAACCGTACTCCA
>DCMX01000208.1:2631-3011 GCA_002321855.1 Fidelibacterota bacterium UBA1611
TGATGAAAAAAAGATCTCCTGATATTTTTTTTCTACGGATTGATAAAGGCTCCAGACAACCCAAATACTGAAAAGAAATAGAATGATAATGACGTTGGTTGGAGGGAACCGTACTCCAAACATACCAAGTACAGTTATGGTGAAAACCCAATATCCTTTGGGGTACATTTCCTGAAACAATTCATGATTCAATGATTCGACATTGCTCACCAATATATTAATCAAGTAATCTAATCCTTTCATCACAAACCAAACCATAATAGGCCCTAGAACAATTCGGGATATTGCTTCGAATTTGCTTATTTCTGCCAAGAGTGTGGCTTGAGACAACCAGTTAAACTGAATAGATAAACCTGAGATTAAGGCTATTATCCAAAAAA
>DCMX01000193.1:0-7836 GCA_002321855.1 Fidelibacterota bacterium UBA1611
GCACTGGGCTGGTGCCTACAGAACCCAAACGTTAGCACGGTTATTCTTGGAGCTTCCAACGTTGGTCAGCTTAAAGAAAATTTAAAGACCATGGATTATGTTGGTTCTTTCTCAGATGATTTAATGAACCGGATCGAATCCATTGTGCAGAATATATCAAAATAGGATAGGGGGTCATCATGCCAAAAGTAGGAGTCGTATTAGCGGGTTGTGGACACCAGGACGGAGCGGAGATCCATGAATCTGTTTTAACCTTATTGGCACTTGATAAAGCCGGAGCAGATGTTTTAATCATGGCTCCGGACATGAACCAGTTTCATGTAGTTAATCATTTGAATGGGAACGAAATGACAACATCCCGCAATATTTTGGTGGAATCAGCACGAATCGCAAGAGGTGATATTGTTGATGTGGCAACGGTTAGTGGTCATCAGTTGGATGCACTGATCTTTCCCGGTGGAACAGGAATGGCAAAGAATATATTCGATTATGCCATGTCAGGTTCGAATTGTACCATAATTTCTGATGTTCAACGGTTAGTAGTAGAGATCCTAGAAGCAGACAAACCGTTGGGAGCTATTTGTATTGCCCCGGTCATGGTAGCAAAGGTTTTAGAATATCTTGGACGCTCAGGTAAGGTCACCGGTGGTTGCAATGCAGAAATTTCCGATGATATTCAACTGATGGGTATTACTACAGAACAGGCTACGGCAGTTGATATTGTTCTTGATGAAAAGAATAAAATAGTGACAACGCCAGCTTATGTGGAAGCGAAGTCTATCAAAGAAGCAGCAGCAGGGATCGAGAAATTGGTTAATAAGGTATTAGAAATGATATAGATAGATCAGTTTTTTTCCACATCCACATCCACATCCACAGATCCTAACCCAACCGATATTTCTCCTTCTATAGTAGACCAGCGTTCATGCCAGTCTTTACTCTCATAGTGTCCATTACCTTTGGATACCAGTCCCCGTACATCAATTGAACTGAGTAAACCACTATCCACTGTCAGTTTAATATTTACATGATCGGGAAGCAATAATTCCAGTGATCCTAGTCCAACGCTTATGTTTAAATTTGTGTCTTGATCGAGATCTCCTGTAAAGTCTATATTGGCCGACCCCAGTCCTACATCAATGATATATTTTGATGAATTTAAATTACCAAGCCCCTTTCCATCATAATCAGATATACCTGTGGAGATCTCCACTATGTCGCAATCGATTCGATTCGGTTTGGAGACTTTCATTCGAACATCACTCAATCCGCAGTCCATCTTAAATTGTGAGATTCTCAAATTAGTGAGGTCCAGTTCAGCTTCTCCCAGTCCGAAGTCCAGATGCATATCTGTGGCGATACGTGTGGGCATTTTAAAATTTATTTTATAATTATTATCATCCTTGTTGATATTTAGATCATCCATGGAAAAATTGCCATTATCATTACCAAATCTCATATCTGCTTTTATATCAACAATTAATTTGGCAATGTTATTTTGGGATGTTAATGAAACATTAGGTGCCATTAAACTTTTATCATAATCAATAGATCCTGTTAAAATATATCTTCTCTGTCCAGGACCCAGATTAAGCTTACCGATACCAAAATTTATATACGCTCGGAAAGAATCAAATTTTTTTAGATTGTACTGATAATCTTTCTTTTTACGTTGGCTTTCTCCTGTGGCCAAAAGACTTGCGATCAGAGTAATTGCTATAAGAATATGTTTCATAAGATAGAAAACAGGCAGTGATACAGGTAGTTTAATATTACAAGCAGTCGATTAAATTAATCGGTGTTAATTCTTTTTAATGGTTATAGGTCCATTCGAGCTTTTTATGGAACATTGGACAATTCCATTTTTTATTTTTCCTACACCATGTATCCGGTCTGGAAGAATCTTTACTTCCATTGGTATATAAGACGTTATAGCATAAGGGGATTGCATATCCATTGCTTCTGCATCAATAGTGATGGGAAGTCCATCAGGAACTACTATGGTGATCTCTCCGGCAGACGTTTCTAAATCAATAGTATGATCTTTCATTGATGAGTCATAAGCTTTTTCAACTTCAATATTCCCACTGGATGTAAAAGCCTTAATAGCACCAAAAATATTTTTACCATGGATTCCCCCAATTGATGTATTACAAATAGTATTCCCGTAAATATTTTCCAACTCTATATCTCCGGATGATGTACCAACACTTATATTCCCACGGATGTTCTTAAGAGATATTTGCCCACTATTGATCCTTCCGATCAGGTTAGAATTCAGAGTTCGGGCTGTTAGGTTTCCCCCATTAATTTGAACGGAAATGGTATCGCCTTCAATGGATTCTATATTTATGTTACCACCACTTATTATCGCTTTTATGTTTCCTTTCAATTCAACGATGTTCAAATCTCCAGCCGAATTGAATGCATTAACAATCCCTCTTGATTGAGTTATGTGGATATTTCCACCCGATGTATGTAGGTCCAATACTCCATCACTATGATTAGCGTTAATATTTCCTCCATCTGTATACGCACTGATTATACCTGATAATTGTTCCAGCTCAATATCACCACCCCTTGTCCTTAGCTCAATTTGTCCACGGATCTTTCTTATGTGGTTATCACCGCCCGCGGATTCTATTGTTATGTTCGTGTTAAAGGGAAGATGAATTCTAAAACGAGATTGTATTCTATTCTGATATCTATGGCCTATCCTTTTGATCTCCACGATTTTATCAGTTTCAATATGGAATACCTGAATTTGATTTTTTTCAAGCATATTGATTGCGTTCTTATTGCTCATAGCCTGGATAACACGTTCAATGATTAAATATGTACCAGAACCTGGGTGGCCAAGGATATCTATATCTCCTTTTATGTCGCTCATGATACATGAGTAAGAACCATTATCAGGGATATCATCGAAAGTATACTCCACAGCGGATCTATAAGTGTTACCATCCTGCCATTTAAAACTATCCGATGTTTTCTGACCAAAAACAGTTGAAACAGATAAAAATATAAAAAAAATATATTTCATGGATTTTTCCTTAACTGGGAAGTATCCATATCCTTATTCTTAACGATCAGATCAAATTATAAGCAAGTTTCACTCACCGTTTTTTTCACAACATCCAATGTATTATTCAACATGGATCTTTCGTCCGCATTTAATTTGATTTCAAGGATTTTCTCAACACCGCCACAACCAATTACTGTAGGGACACCAATAAAATATCCATCAATCCCAAATTCTCCTTCACAAAGTGCAGCACAGGGAATGACCCGTTTTTTATCCTTTAGGTATGATTCAGCCATTTCCATTGCACACTGGGCTGGTGCATAGTAGGCGGAGCCATTCCCAAGCAGTTTGACGATCTCTCCGCCAGCAAATCGTGTACGATCTTCAATCTCGGTTAATCGTTCAGCAGAGACTATGTCCGTGAGTGGCACACCACCTACTGTAGCTAATCGAGTAATGGGGACCATACTGTCTCCATGACCACCAAGGACCATGCATGTTATATCTTGAACTGAGTACCCTGTTTCCATGGCAATAAAAGTTCGAAAGCGTCCAGAGTCTAATGCGCCGGCCATGCCAACGACATTGTTTTTTGAAAAACCTGAGACCTTGTAAAAAGTATAGACCATTGCATCTAAAGGGTTTGATATGACTATTACAAAGGAATCAGGGGCATACTCTTTAACATTTTTGGCAACATCCTTCATGATATCCAGGTTGATTGACATTAGATCTTCCCTATCCATCCCTGGTTTCCTGGGAATACCAGCTGTGATAACTATGACATCTGAACCTTCAATGTCCTTATAGTCTGATGTGCCGTTAATATTAACATCATATCCATCATGAGGGCGAAGCTGCATAATATCAAGCGCTTTACCTTTTACTATTCCTTCCATTTTGGGAATATCAAAGATCACAATATCACCCAGTTCTTTTTCCGCGGCGATAAGAGCCAAATTTCCACCAATCTGTCCTCCCCCAATAAGAGCTATTTTATATCTAGCCATGATTATTCTCCATTATTACCATGTAGATGATAAAGAAAGTATGAAAATTACTGTGGAAGAAAAAACCCCGCGAATACGAGGTTGTAAAATAAATGAGAATAATTAATAAATTATTGAATCAAATGACATTAACAATTTTTCGGTCACGTCCTTTTCGACCAAACCGTACAATACCATCTTTAATCGCAAAAAGAGAGTCGTCATTGGCTCTCCGTACATTCATTCCTGGATGAATCCTTGTCCCTCGTTGTTTAAGGATGATGGTTCCAGCGAGTATGGATTGTCCGTCACCAACCTTAAGCCCAAGATGTTTGGCGTTGGAATCACGTCCGTTCCTAGAACTTCCTTGACCTTTCTTGTGTGCCATGGTTATTTCTTTTCTTGAGGTTTTGCAGATTTTTTAGTAGCAGTTCTTTTTCTATTGGACATATTGATATTTTGAATTTGAATTTCAGTAAACCACTGTCGGTGACCATTCTTTCGTTGGTAACCTTTTCGCCGTTTTTTCTTGTGAACCAAGATTTTTCTCTCTCGACCATGATTAAGAACAGTTGCAGTAACTTTTGTCCCAGCTATAGTTGGTGTGCCAAATGTAGCCATTTTACCATCATGAACCATTAGGATTTCGTCAAAAATGAGCTTTTTCCCGGTATCAACAGTTTGTTTGGGTACGCGCAGCTTTAATCCTTCTTCTGCTTTGAATTGTTTACCTGATATATTGATAATTGCATACATATTTCTACTCAAAAAGTTGGGAAAGTTACGTGCCAGATCTTTCCTTTTCAAGGCTCATCGCCTTGGTCACGTCCTTTCCATCTTTGGTCCGCATAAACCGAAAATCGTCTCTTGCCACATCAGAATTCTGCTCGATTTTAAGGTGGACGAAGTTTTGCCACATGAGACCCCTCAAAATATTTTTTTTCTCAACGGACATATATTCTGCATTTTCCGGATGTAGTTGAAGCCGTAGTCGTAGGTCGCGATATCTACTCTTATAACGCCGTAACCAATGGTCTATCCGTGTTATAAGTGTTTCACGAGAGATAATTCGACCTGAACCATGGCAGGTAGGACATTCTTCGCTCATGGAATCCAATAAACTTAAACGAATCCGTTCCCTGGTCATTTCCAGTAACCCAAATTCGGTTATTGGTGTGACCGCAACTTTCGCACGATCCTTACGCAATTCCTTTCGCAGCTCATGGTAGATTTTTTTTCTGTTATCATTTTTTCGCATATCAATAAAATCAATAACGATCAATCCTGACAAGTCACGAAGTCGAAGTTGACGAGCTACTTCCCGTGCGGCTTCCAAATTTATTTTCAGGGAATTATCCTCGTGAAGTTTTTTACCCACAAACCTTCCGCTATTTACATCGACAACTACCATTGCTTCTGTTTTTTCTATAATTAAATAGGCACCACTTTTTAGCCATACTTTAGGTCGCATCACTTTTTCGATTTCTGGTTCAATACCAAAACTCTCAAACAAAGGCAACTTCAGTTTATACTGTTCCAATCTGTCA
Organism: Fidelibacterota bacterium UBA1611; assembly: GCA_002321855.1. GTDB lineage: Bacteria > Fidelibacterota > Marinisomatia > Marinisomatales > UBA1611 > UBA1611. Next base: position 5,562 of record DCMX01000193.1, read on the forward strand.
GCAAGACTTGGAGATATTTCTTCCAAATAACGTTGAGTCTTTCGGTACAAACGCTTTGAATCGATAATGATTTTTTCAACATCCGGCGTTAAAAGATCTCTGATTACACTGGATGCGGTTTCTAGATCCTCATAAACCAAAAAAGGGGCGTTTTCATGTTTGGCCCGTTTCTCCATTTTTTGCCAGCTCTCAAAAAGCGATTTGAAATCATTTGTAATGTGTTCTTCGCTTTTTCCTTCTGCAACTGTTCTGATAATGATTCCTGTATCTTTTTCTTGCAATTTTTTAGCAATTTTTTTTAAGCGTCTTCTTTCAAATTTGTCCCAGATCTTTTTTGAAATACCGATATAGTTCTTATGAGGAACCAATACCAATAATCTTCCCGGTAGGGCTATTTCAGTGGTAACACGTGGACCTTTGCCAGCAAATGGTTCTTTGATTACTTGAACAAAGATTTCTTGGTTGGTTTGTAGGTCCACTTCGATATTATCGTGTTTATTATTACGATTTCGGTGATTTTCACCACCGATGGGCTCATCATCCATGATATAATCTGTATTCCCAATCTCAGAGAATGGAAGAAAAGCATTTACCTCGTACCCAATATCAACGAAGGCGGCCTGCATTCCGGGAAGGACATTTTCTACTTTTCCTTTATAAACATTCCCAACCATCCGTTGTTTGTCCTGTCTCTCTATATAGACCTCCACAAGTTGGCTATCCTCTTGGATTGCAATTCGGGTTTCCCCCATACTCTCATTTATAAAAATTTCCTTTTTCATTCTTTACCTATTATATGATATAAACCAGACAGAGGAAGGCACAACATACCAACCACAGTCTGGATACACTGATTAAATAACTATTCTATTTGTTTTTGTAGGGGCTAAGAAGGAAGGAAAATTATTGACCCATCTGGGGTGATAAAATTTTTGTCTTTGTCGTCAGAAAAATCTTTGAAACTTTGTTATCCTTCAAATCCTCTATTCCACCCGAAGATACTATATTAATATTTGTGGTTCAAGAGATATAATAATGAGAGCTAATAGGATTAAATTTTATCATAATTTAGGAGTGAAAATGCTTTCATGAGTAAAAAAGGACAAATTATCGCCATAGGTGGTGGCGGTTTTGGGCGCAATCCAAACGAACGGATTATTGAAGAATATATTCTTAATGTATCTGACGCCAATGTGCCTAAAGTAGTTTTTATTCCCACAGCTAGTGCTGAAGATAAAGCTTATATTGTCAATTTCTACGCCTGCTTTAATAAGCTCAACTGTATAGCATCGCATATCACCTTTTTTGAAAGGACACCTAGGCTTGATGGTATCATGAATAATGTAGATGTGATATATGTTGGAGGAGGAAATACTAAAAGTATGCTAGCTATTTGGCAGGATTGGAAGTTTGATAAATTGCTAACAAAAGCTTATGAACGGGGAGCAATTCTTGCTGGTGTCAGTGCTGGTGCCATTTGTTGGTTTGAGCAGGGAATCACTGATTCCTGGGCCAGTAACCTGAATGTACTGGATTGTTTAGGTTTTCTTTCAGGAAGTTGCTGCCCCCATTATGATAGCGAAAAGTCGAGGCGCCCAATCGTTCATAAGTTTTTAAAAAATGGAAAATCAAAACCAGTTTATGCTATCGATGATGGAGCAGCTCTTCATTTTAAAGATGGAGAATTTTATAAGGCATTGGCATTTATTGAAGATGCAAAAGCTTACTATGTTAATGCAGAAGGTAATGATATTATTGAAGATCAGATCGATATGAGTTTACTTTGATGTTCCAAGAAGATAATTTTCAGTTCTGGGAAGATATTTACCTCGATAATGATGCTGGCTGGGACCTGGGTAGGGTTACACCTGTTTTCGAGTCTATTGCTCAAGAAATGAACAAAGGAAAATTATGTATTGTAGGCTGTGGGTGTGGTTATGACGTAATTATGTTTGCAAAACAAGGGTTCGATGTTACTGCCGTGGATTTTGCACCTTTTCCAGTTCAGGCAATCAGACGTATGGCTCTTGAGTCATCATTAAACATCAACATACTTCAGGCAGATATTTTTTCTTTATCGACGAAATATGATAAAAAATTTGATTATGTGATTGAACAAACTTGCTTTTGTGCAATTCATCCCAGTAGACGAAAAGAATATGAGACCTTGGTCAAGGCTATCCTAAAACCAGGCGGGAAACTGATTGGCTTATGGTTTCCCTTGGATAAACATATAGATGAAGGTGGGCCTCCCTATGGGACAACCATTGGTGAA
>DCMX01000193.1:8248-8441 GCA_002321855.1 Fidelibacterota bacterium UBA1611
AGGGAAAAATTGATAATCTTTAAGAAAACAAATGAAATTAAATATGTTTGATTATGGTGATGATAAATAAATGAGATTTATCATAACAATTCAGCTACTATTATTTCTTGGATGCGGACAAAAATCTGACTTACCCAATATAATTATAATCTTTACCGATGATCAGGGTTATGGTGACCTGGGGTGTTATGGT
>DCMX01000267.1 GCA_002321855.1 Fidelibacterota bacterium UBA1611
TTTACAACAATAAGTATCTATGATATGTTAGGAAATCAAGTTGATATACTTGCTAACAAAGCTTTATCCAAAGGGCAACATACCTTTTCTTGGAATGCTTACAACCAAACAAGTGGTATTTACTTTATCAAAATTCAGAACAGTAACTATATGAAAACACAGAAAATAATGTTAATTAAATGATGACCCAGCTATGGAAATCGCCTAAATCAAAAAACTATATATTTACCCCTGCACAATAATCTGCTGTTCAACAATTAATTAAGCGTAGATGAGTTTAATTAATTATATTAAAATCATCACAATCAAACTGTAATTAGTAATTCAATTAAGAATTGATGAGGAAACATACCAAGGCTGTATAACAAATGTTTTGTCTCATAGGTAACATAAAAAAGCTATTATTTCTCTTGACCCTATTTCTGATATTCCATGGCGCATTACTTGCAGTGGATAATGGGAAGATTAAAGGACTTGTTTTAGATGAAGTGACAGGTGACCCTCTCCCGTATGCAAATGTCTTTCTTGATGGTACAAGTTTTGGTAGTTCAACTGATTTATATGGTAAATTTTTAATCCTTGAAGTACCTCCTGGATCTTATACTATTAGCGTAAGATATATTGGTTATAAACAGCAGGATGAGCCGATTGAAGTCCCTTCAGGTGATGCGCTTGAAAAAGAATTTAGGTTAAGCCCCGCAGCACTAGAGGGTGAAACAGTTGAGGTCACCATACAGGCTGAAGGCCAAAAAGCAGCCATTAATCAGCAACTTTCATCCAAATCTATTGTAAATGTTGTATCATCAGCCCGTATCCAGGAACTCCCTGATGCTAATGCAGCAGAATCGATCGGACGTCTTCCAGGTGTTTCTGTAACACGGGTTGGTGGTGAGGGAACTAAGGTCGTAATCCGTGGTATGGCACCTAAGTATAATGCTATAACGGTTGATGGAATCCGGATGGCCTCATCCGATTCAGATAATAGAAGTGCTGATCTCAGTATGATATCTTCAAATATGTTAGAAGGTATTGAAGTCTATAAAACTTTAACAGCTGATCAGGATGCTGATATATTGGGAGGAACTGTAAATTTTAAACTAAAGGAAGCCGAAGGTGGCGAAGGTGGACTCAAGTTTCATTTTCTTTCACAAAAAGGATATACAGGGTTGGCAAATGTCAGCAATAAATATGATAATTATAAAGTGGTTCCCAGCATAGAGGGCAGATTCTTTAAGGAACGTTTTGGTGTATTTATCCAGGCAAACCTTGAAAAAAGAATTCTCACATCAAATACTTTTTCAGCTAGCTATAACAATAAATCCGATGATGATTCAACCTACGTTACAAATTCTGTAAGTCTTAGTCATTTACCCAGAGTTAAGGATAGAGTTAATGCAGCTATTGTGCTGGATTATAGGCTTTCAAATGGAAAGATTAGGTTTTCTAATTTTGGCAATTCAGGCATTACCGAAGTCACAAATCGTTCGGAATCATTTAACATTGGTGGGAATTCACATTTTTATTCTATGGGGTATTCCAAGAGTAACCTGAATATGATAACCAATACTTTGAGTGTTGAAAACCAATTTTCAAAAGTGCACATGAATTTCAAATTTTCTCATAGCTATTCTGAATCTGAAAGCCCGAATAATTGGTCTCTTAATTTTTACAGACTTCCTGCTGGGCTAAATGATTTTTATAATCAGGCAAATATAGATCCATCAAATGTTATAGATGCTGCCTTAATTAATTCGTCCGAAACTAACCTTAATGGTGTATCGAGCAATAATAGTTTTACGCCGGAACGGAAGTATATGACATCCATGGATTTAAAAATACCAGTAAACCTTGGGAAAAAGATCTCTGCTGAAATTAAGTTCGGTGGTAAATACCGAACGAGCAAAAGATCTCATCGAATTGAATCTTTTGGCACAACGGGGACATTCCAATCACCCAGTGAAAGAGGCGCTGCTTTGATGGTTATCGAATATTTGGGGAAACCGGTTAATTTTTGGAGTCCAGATATACCACTTAATTGGTTCATTGACTCAACGTTTACCTACGGCGATTTCTTAGATGGTAAATACGAAATGCATTATCCTTTGGATTTCCATATGATAGAAGATCTTATATTTTTCTGTCAGGATACCATTGATGCTTTTGCCAGTGAAGGATCCACTGGTGCATATGCTAGGAACAATTATTGGTCAACAACGAATAATTATTCTGGAGATGAAATACTTAATGCTGCATATATAATGGCAACCATTAATGTGGGGCAAAAGCTTACGATCATACCGGGAATTCGATACCAGGGTTTCCAAACATCCTATAAAGGTGTTCGCGGCCAACAATCACCAATTTCTTTTTATAATTACGATCATACGGATACAACGATCACAGTGGATCGTCCCTTTTGGTTGCCAAACCTGAATGTAAGATATAAACCATTCAAATGGTTTGATATTCGTATGGCCTATTCAAATACAATCTCATATCCGGACTTTAATACGATCATACCCAGGATCGATGCTACAACCAGTGCTTATGTTAGATGGAACAATTATAATTTGAATCCATCCCAATCAGAGAACTTGGATCTATATTTCACATTCTATGAGAATAAAATTGGATTATTAACAATTGGTGGATTCAAAAAAGAAATAACTGACCTGATCTATCCATGGAAATTCAGCGCACCAGGACTTGCAGCAATACCATATTATTTGACAGATAGACTCCCTGCAGAACATTTAAACTATACTATTGAAACGTATATAAACAATCATCTAGTGGTTGATAATTATGGATTGGAAATTGACTGGCAAACACATTTTTGGTATCTGCCAAAACCCTTCAATGGATTGGTTCTTAATATGAACTATACCCACGTCAAGTCTGAAGCACATTATCCCTATGTGTATGCCGGAGCCACAAGTGCCACGAATGTTGATACGTCTTTTACAGACAGGCTGATTTATCAACCGAATCATATTTTCAATTTTTCTATGGGATATGATTATAAAGGTTTCTCAATCCTTGTGTCTATGCTCTACCAGGATGACGTGTTCTCAGGAATTAGCCAGTGGCAGCAGTTGAGATCGACTACAGCTGAATATAAGCGGTGGGACATCGCCCTAAAACAAGACCTGCCTTGGTTGGGACTTCAATTGTATAGCAATTTTAATAATATCAATAATGCGAAGGATAAAAGTGTACTTCAAATGTACCCGGATATACCGAAGTCTGTGGAAGACTATGGCATGACTGCACAGATAGGATTGCGATTGAAAATTTGATTTAATTAAAAGAAACTCACAAATGATTCAGAACAATTAATTCGATTGAAAATCAAGGTATTTTTAGGATAAAGTTTCGAATATTAGTAAAATGATACACGCTTATTAATAAATACAAATCAATAAGTATCAAGAAATTAACAGGATACTTCATTGATAATCAGTAAATCGAGGAGGAAATAATGAATAAAATGATATTATTTTTAGGAATGGTATTGTTGATAACCTTGCCAGCCAATATCTCGGCTGACACAATGACTATCTATGCTAGTGCTGGTAATCTGGATGCAATAATCGGAGCCGATACATTAGCGGGTGGTGCTCAAGCACACGACACGTATCAGCTTGTTTCACTGGATACCACCTATAAATTTGCTGGCACAATAACAGTAAAAGGAGACATTACAGTGACTGGAGTGGTAGATGCCACTACGCTTAGGCCTCCTACCATTCAACCAGCAGTTCTTCAAGATGGTAGCATCCCCGGGACTATGTTTGTTTTAACTGGTAGCGGGAGCAACTGCACGTTTCAAAATCTCTATCTGCTCGCAAATGCCACGAATAATACTGCTAATGGTGGTGGTGTAGCAATGGAAGTAAAGGGAGATAGCACAAGACTTACTGTGGATAATTGTGTATTTGATGGATGGCAAACATTTGCTATTGGGTACAATGGGCAATGGGATTCATTTTTCATTAGTAATTCCCACTTTAGGAATATGGTGCATCCCAACCAGTGGTACATTGGAGAAGTGATCAGAAACACATGGCCTGGTGAAGCATATACGGATACCATGAGCTTTACAGGTAATGTTATGCTTGCGGTAAATGGTTATGCTGCAGCTCCGGTTACGAAGTGGTATACAAAGTATTTTCAATTTGACAATAACCGGGTACTCTATACATTTAAAAATCCATTCTTTATTTTCAATATGACAGAAGGAACCATTAACAATAATGTGTTCTATGGCAATTACTCCGGCGGCGTTGATCAAACGGAAAATCCTTGGTGGGATAATTTGTGGTATGGGGACACAACTTATGGCGTAATCGCTCTGCAGCCTTTGAGCCCAGATAATGCTGGAATGTTTAATCCTTCGGATACTTTGGCTGCTGAAGGGCTTAGAGATATTGAAGTAAAGGACAATACATATTATTGGCCATCTGCGGTTACATCTTTCTGGTCCAATTATAATGATACAGCAACAAACTGGATAAGAACTCCCGGGTGGATGAATGAACGGACTGTGGCAATGTTTGCTGACGATTCAACATATCCGTATTTAGTGGAATCAGGTAATATGAATTCCTATCCCAACCACATGGCCATGATTGATGCAGATTTGTTATATGGTACGTCCGGAAATGATATTGGATTTTTTGATTATTTCCTTCAGATTCGAGGGGGCACAGCTGCAACAGATGTCTGGGGCTATGGATATACTGAAGTAGATACCACTGCTGCAGATTGGACACCAACCTGGCCACTGCCAGAAGCAAGCTACACTGTGGGTATTGATGATAATAATGCTAATCCGGTGCCAGATAATTATACTCTGTCTTCGAATTATCCAAATCCATTCAACCC
>DCMX01000095.1:0-1418 GCA_002321855.1 Fidelibacterota bacterium UBA1611
CATCATCACATATACCATCACCATCATTATCATCATTCACGATCACGCCATCCAAGCAAGGTTCACAAATATTTTCTTCATAGAAGCATGACCCGTTATCTGTAACAGCTGAAGGGTCATAATTGCAGGCTCCCGGATCAGTGCAACCACACCCCTCACAAGTACTCCACCCTGCTCCATCAATGATCCCGTTATTCCCATTACCGCTCGCATCAGAAATGACTGGCCCAGAACCCTCATTCATCCTCCAGTAACCCTGCAGCCCGGATGATGATGTATAATCTCCAGAATCGACCGACGCATCTAATTTGTCACCAGCATTGTAGAGTGCCACCATTTCAGCGGACGTCAAAGCTTCATTCCAGATGGCCACCTCATCAATGGACCCTAACCACCAGAAACCATTATTATATCTTCCAACATAGGTATTTGTGCTCTCATTTTGTGCTGCAATACCTGTTGCATCATCTACTTGAATTCCATTCTTGTATAACGTCATGGTACCTGATGCAACATTAGGATCGAATGTTACAGCTACAAAGTTCCATTCCCCAATTGACAGAGGCTCATTATCTTGAACAGAGGTCCACGCACCATCATGCCCTGCGGCCAGCATATACCCATTACTGGAGGGAACCCAAAGCGCATGTCCAGTATTTCCAGAAATAATGTTATAATTACCATTATTCTCAGGTTCTCTTTTTACCCAAGCCACTTTAGTATATGCCTCCTGTGACAACATATCTCCTAGGTCCACATAATCATCCACACCATCAAAACTGAGGAAGAACTCACCATTATCAATGTATCTTTCACAGCTTCCATCATCAAAAGTGGCAGTGTTATTATAGTTCGCTGCAGTACTATCAGTACAGCCGCATATATTATCTCCACCCCAGATACCCGCACAGTCTTCCGCACAATCATTGGAAGAATTATCATCGCACACGCCACAATCATCTTCCACAGCATCACCACCGGGAACACCAGCACAGTCTTTCGGCAGGTCCTCTTCGCAAGACAACCAAAGTATTAACGGTAAGAATAGAACAAAAAGAATTTTTTTCATGGTGAGTTCAAATATACTACTAGCCCAGCATACAAAAAACTCCAATACTTGGCGGGGCTTGATGGTTCTTTAATAATTCAATTTTTATTGAGCACAATAATATTCTTTGTCTCTACATATCATCATTGATGTTTTTTCTATTTTGGACGGTCATTAGGTCCGAAATAAATATTGATTAGAACTCTATTATCACACCGCCAATTGGCATAGTTTTATACTGCCAGGCCATCTCTTTTGTGCCATCCTTTTTATAAATATACTCCCAAGGATTATCTATATTGAATATATTTAAAAAATCCCAAAAAGTTATCATGTTCACTCTTTCAAAATAGAATCTTTGCTGGAGCAT
>DCMX01000095.1:1802-6707 GCA_002321855.1 Fidelibacterota bacterium UBA1611
CATACCACTCACGAATATTATGGTCATAATTTTTCTTGGTATAGGGACGTCCACCCATGTACCTGAACTTGAAACTGATCTCAAACTCATCACTTGGCATAAATGGTAACCATGATAAGGTTTTAGCCCAGATAGTTTGCTTAAATATCTGATACCAGTCATAATCAGCATAACGGATCTTGTATCCGCCGATTATGTTAATTACATCTCCATAATCATATGTCCATGGGTAATATTCATCTGTTCTGGGATCAACACCCTCAGCAATGGAATGAGACCAGGCAAGTGAACCATACCATTTCATTGAATATTTTTTCTGGATGAACAGCTCGAGACCCTGTGATCTTCCCTTTCCACCGTTGATAACATTTTGGTGATTCAAGCTATCCCTGCCATCGGACCCATCTAGTATCTCATAGGTGATCATATCTGCGTATTCCTTGATAAATGATTCCAGGGTTATGCGTGTATCAACGGTCGGAAAATATTCCAGTCCGATCGCAGACTGGTCCGCAAAATAATTTTTCAAGTTTTTAGGATCGCCCCGATCGGAATTAAGGTACATGTTAGCAGGACTCTGAAAATACCTGCCTGAAGAAAAATTCAATGATAGTAGATCACTGAAGTGGTAGGACATCCCGAACCTTGGCGAAATATTTCCGACCCCAGTATGATCCAAATGATCGTATCGACCACCTAAAGAAAGTTCCATTGAGTGGGCAGGACTAAAGGATACATGGATGAAACCACCCATCTTTCGGTAATCAAGTAAAGAATTTGTTCTTACCGTGTCTAAAGTTCCGAGTGTATCCAACGGTGTCACAATAGTAGCTTGTTTTTGGAAATATTTCTCATAAAAATCATCAATGGTGACCAAAGCTGGTATTTCATTTGTCGAATGTGAATATCCATACAGGATAGTAGGCCTGATCTCAAAAAAGTTATCATAATCAAGACTGGACATTTTAATTGAAAAACCTGAACTGATACCCAGCCCGGGGGTAATCTTGTAATTCAATTCGCCACGAACCGTCGATTCATTTTCCAGGTCATTCTGACGGTAAAATATATTTCGTTTTTGTTCTTCCACCAGTTCGTAAACATCTGCGTTTAATTGTACCAGACTTTGGGAGAGTGAAAGAATACTGTATCCTTTTTTTGAAAACAGGTTCTTATAGGTGATACCGATCGTTGCCTGTTGTGAATTGAATTCTACATTCTCTGCACCGCGCAAGGATGGATTTCTTTCACCTTCGATATGGATAGCATCTATTCCACCAAGAAAATTGATCATCAGTTTTTTGGTGGGTGATATATCGGTAGTGACCTTTCCCTGGCTTGACCAGTACTGTGGAACAGCCTGCAGTCCAGTGGACCTCATGACAAAGTCTAGGAAGGATCTTTTTAATGAGAACAAGTATGAACCTTTTTCACCAAAAGGGCCTTCCATATTTGCTCCAAAACCGGCCATGTTCATGGTGGCCTCACCGAGATGTTTGTCCCTGGCTCCCGATCTGAGGGTCACATCCATTACTGAAGAAAGCTTTTCACCGTACCGGGAAGGGAATGCACCAGCATAAAAATCAATTCGTTCAATAAACTCCGTGTCAACCATTGTAACAGGTCCTCCACCCTTCCCCTGCTCTGGATAATGATTAGGATAGGGGATCTCCAAGTAGTCCATCACAAATAAGTTTTCTCCTGGCGCACCGCCACGGACGATGATCTCATTATACTGGTCAGAACCAGATACCACAGAAGGGAGGGCCTGCATCATGGCCATGATATCATAGGCACCTATGGGATCGGATCGGATCTCCTCTATATCTATAGTCCTGCTACTAGTAACGGCATCTTTCGCGCGCTCAAAGAATTTTGCTGTAACATTCACTTCATTGCTTTCCAGCACTTTTGGATGAAGATCGAAATTAGCGGTCGTGGTTCTCTGGGGAACGATATGTACATTGGCACGAGAAACGGCTTCATAACCGATCATTGAAACAAGGACATTGTAACTACCAACTGGGATATCATCTATTTTGAAATTACCATCCACGTTTGTGGCCGAACCAAGTTCCGTTGCTCTGATGATAACATTCACACCAACTAAAGGTTGGTGGGTAGATACATCGCGGATGAGACCGTTCAAGTATCCTGTTGCGCTGAATAAAGACCCGCTGAAATAAAATATAAATCCAATTTTTTTCATTTTTTTATTTATTCAATTCAATGGTTAATGCCTTTGATACATAAATCTATTAAAATAAAATGCATTGTATTAAATCAAAAAGCCCTCGATAACGAGGGCTTTTTTTATTTCCGAGTTAGAAACAAATCATTGTTTCAAACGGTATGTGGCGCCTTCCATGGTCTTCAGAAATTTATCCACCTGGCTCTGGGTGTGAAAGAGTTCATCCATTGGAACAAAAACATCGCTTGGATATGCTTGCTCATTATAGTCGCGCAGGAAATTCGATTCTAGTTTAATGACAACATCACGAATGACCATGGGCGGTATTTCCTTGGTACGCATAAAGTTGATCTGCAGATTCAGTTGCCCTAAAGATGTCATGTGAAAAAGCGGTAAGTGACCTCCATCACTATTACAGCGATAGGTCAGGGTCCCATGGTCCGTGCCACGACCCCAACTAATGTCCGCAGCATTACGCTCTGAAAAATGTATGATGGATTCCCCGACCTTGGCTACTTCACGGCTACAGTTATCCCGCATATGTTCTAAAAAAGCATCTTTATTCCAAGTTGACATGCACTTCCCCCTTCAATATTATAGTTTTAATCAGATAGGCCAGGTGTAATTTACAAAACTAAAATGATGTTAGCATAGCCCTACCTACCAATAGTGATATTGGGAAATACCAGTGCTATCCTGAATCTATTCTTTATCCACTCAAAACTGTTGGGAACTCTGGATCCTGTTTCCCAGCTCTGGTAAATAGGAATGATAATAGGTCCCAGAACAAACCCAGCTGAAACATATTGGGGTTCTTCAAAATCAGGGCTTCCAGCAATATCAAAGAATAGATTCCCAGGTAATATTGGTAAGAACTGGTCTATCTTTACGTGCCAAAACATATCATCGGTGGATAGTAATGGATCTTCTAATACTATACCCCTGACACCAGAACCATGATAGGTATTATAAAGCACTTTAAGATCACTGCTGGAACCTGTTCTATCAATAACCAGTTGTTCGAATTCTGGGTCGACCGTGCCACTGAGATAGTACCGATATTGTCTTGGGATATTTTCTGATAAGAAGAACGATCCAGCTTCAGCAGATAACGACGTTTTAATCTTTTCTGCCATCCTAAATGTAAATCTGGAATTCATGCTGCTCTTTATAAACCCATCACCCATTTTTAGGCCAACACTAACATAATAATCCTTGAAAATACTTGGATACCAACTTTTCTCAAATCTCAAGGAAACTATATTATGATCTCCCGGATCGTAGAGGTCAGGATCCAATGCATTCCCATTAAGATGGTGATAATAAAGGTCTGCATTGATCTTGGTTACGGGACTTTTCGTTAATGGCTTTTTGATGGTACCACTGAAGCCGAGCTGTAATCCTCTCCTGCCTGCCATTGTTCCAATTTTTATGCGATAAACACTTGGAAAAAAGATTGAGAATTGATCAGAGCCCTTGATTAGTGCTAATAGGCTACCAACGGGTTTATTATTCTTGGAATCATACATCAGGTTCAGACCAAGAGATGTCTTACCATAGCCTGGCATGAATCCTTCCCAAACATATAATCCTGGTGTAAAACCATTGTAGGTATTATAAGAAAAAAGCCATGGTACAATAAAGATATCCCTATCATAATAACTAGGTTTATCAAATATAAAATGAGTTTTAATTCCACGGCTTGTGCTATTGTTATTACGCTCAACATCAGGCATTAGCTGGTCCGGATCGATGGTTGCACTGGTAGCGTTAGTAGGCGCTTCAAGTGTCATGGTCTTTTTATCTGTTCTGACCCATGACCTCTTGATCTCTTTGCCTGATTTATCATAATAGCCAACCTCTACAGGAACATTGAAGGTTCCGGAGTTTGTTAGTGAGAATATGTTGCCCTTTTTTGTAATGCTAAAGTCAATATAGCTGGTACTCTCAAACACATTTTCAAAGAACCAGCTGATATCTTCATCAAGGTGTTTCTCAAAAGAATATCTAAGATCATCTGGTCGGGGATGGCGAAACTTCCATGTATCATAGAAATCCTGCATGATCTGATCGATCTTTTGTTCTCCCAGATAGTGCTCTAAGAAACGCATCATCACAGCAGTTCTTGTATAATTTTGTCCATAATTTGCATAGGCAAAGTTTTCATTTGCGGAGATATCCAATGGCTGAGCATCCCTGCTCTTCGCGATCGCAGCAATTGATAAATAGTGAAAAAAGTGAATATCGAAGTTCTTGCCCACCCCAAGCTTGTTCTGAATAATATCCTGCATAACAAACTGATTATTCCTGTCTGAATATTTTTTCTCCCAATAGCGAATATTGGAGTATTCATTTAGCCCTTCATCAAGCCAGGTATGATCACGCTCATTATTACCTAAAATACCATAAAACCAGTTGTGACCTACCTCGTGCATTATAACGTATTCTAATAGGTCTTTACTGCGGTCTCTTGAGATGACTGTTATATTAGGGTATTCCATTCCACCACCAGCGGACATATCACCATCCACTGCTGTGATATGGTTATAAGGATAATTCCCATAAAAGCGGCTATACCAATATCCAGAATCATGTAAATATTCAACGGAAGATCTCCACATTTCTGCGTTCTTTGGTAGGTACATGCTCCATAGGGTTACCTGCCTTGTGGAATCTTTCAGCCATAGTTCCCCTTTATTAACGATCCAGTACTG
>DCMX01000041.1:0-1810 GCA_002321855.1 Fidelibacterota bacterium UBA1611
CTGAGGATTATTCAATATTTCTTTGACAATTGCAAAAAAAAGGATTCACAGTCCTACTAATAACAAAAAGAACACTTATTGAACTTCCTACACTGGTTTTAACATTTTATTAAAAATCAGTTCACTATATCCCCACCCAAATATAATATCGACCATTGAAATGTTCGTGAGCTTTATGAACAAACATTATTATAAAAGACCATCTTCATTTTTAAATTTTGGTCATGCTGGGTAACAGTAAACGTCACATATTTGAAATAGTGGTGATCTTTTTAGGTATAACCCTATCCTTTTATGCTGAGAATTATCGTCAGGATATTGAGATCCGTAATTTATTAAAAGATGACCTATTTAGTATAAATGCGGACATATCGAACGACATAAACGAAATGGAAAGGATCGATAAAAGAATAAAAACATCTATAATCGCCATAGACTCGCTGAGGCTCTACATCTCTGATAAAATAGATGTAGATCAAAACACATTGGTCCGTTTGATCAAAAGAATGTTATACAGTCGCAATACATTCTTTCCTTATGGTGCTGCATACCAGGTGGCCCAAAGCAGTGGACGAATAAATGCTATAAGCGATCAGGGTCTTATGAAGGTACTCAGTGAATATTATCAAAATAATTATGAAAGGGTAAGGATCAATAATGGACTGCATGATGATGCGATCACAAAACCATTAGCAGAATTCTACCCTAAGATGATGGTGCGTAAGGAATTTTCCAGTGAACGCGAATTGAATATGAATGTTTTGAAAAAGAAAGAATTCTCAGATCTTCTCATTACTATCCAATACACCGCCGAGATCTACACCAATTATATAATCAGGAATACATTAGCAACAGCTCAGGACCTAAAGACAAGGGTCGAAGCTTATCTCAAAGAAGCGTATAAATAATTTTTCCTGTTAAAAATGGTCTCCGTTAAAAGTAAGGATCTATTAATTATTTTCGGTCCACCTTCAGCATGTCTATAATATGTTCACGCATATAGGGTGTATGATGGCCTTTTGCCCCATGATCCTGTAGATGTGCTATCAACTGTTTATTCACTATTATACCATAGTACTCTTCAAGTAAATACCTATAGAGCGAGAGCTGCAGGGCATAATGATTAAAATTACAGTCCATTACAGAACTAGTTTCTGGCCTGTTGCCTACTTTTCCCTTGAATGAATCCTTATCGATCCTTTTAGAGGTTTTCCAGTCAATTATCTGGTACTCACCTTTCTCACGGTCCCTGACAAGAACATCGATCGTGCCAGCGATCCTAAGCTCCTTACTGTGAACCATAACTTCAGTTGAAATATCCATGTCAAGGTCCATCTTGTAGCTGTTGAGCCAGTTCTTTCCTACAATAGCCTTTCGTTCTTTCGGTTCGATACCTTCTCTTATCCAGTCTTCCATCTCTTTATGTACAATGGTACCATACTCACCGGCTGCATCCCATTCCGCAATAAGTGATTCAGAAGATCTTCCAAGATATCTTGGATGAGTGGTAACAAGTTTTTTTGCGATCCTTTCCTTATCAAATGGTCGAAAGAATCCTGACACGAACGTGGTCACGCTAACGAAATCCAGTTCAGGATGGGTAGCAAGATTATAGGTATGTGTGGCAATATCCATGGTCATATTCGGATCTGATAGCTTATTTTGTTCTCTCATGATTTTATTCTTATTCCTTTTTTAAAATCACTTCAAAAAGATAATTTTTCGCGTTTGAATACTCTCACCCGCTGTTAGTAATAAAAAATATACACCCGCTGAAACCTTGTCTCCATTCATATCTTTTCCATTCCAT
>DCMX01000041.1:2220-3127 GCA_002321855.1 Fidelibacterota bacterium UBA1611
TTCTGATTCAACTGGAAGCTCGAACTGGACCATGGTGACGGGATTAAAAGGGTTCGGGACATTCTGATGAAGAGATAATTCATTTGGAAGATCAGCAGGCTCATTGATGGCAACATTGGGTACTGATATCACACAAGAAAATGCCAGCGTGTCACTCTCTATACAGTACTGAGGTAGATCAACACAGTTCAGGGCTGCGGGCATAGCAAGAAAATCAACCACTGCACCATCCGGGGCAGTGGCATCGGCGGTCACAGAAAATTCCAATGGTTCACAGTCCCCTGCAATCATGCCATAAAACCAGTAGTGAGGAAACTGGATCGTTACCAGGTCACTGTCTGCTTCAAGGATCACACCAGGATAATACATGTGGTCAGACTCACTGTTGTTACAAAGCTCCATGGAAATGATCATGGTCTCTCCCGGTTCCCAGATCCCATCCCCGCTTGTATCATTGATCTCAAGGTTTTGAATACTGAAATTCCAATCATAAATATCTACCAGAGGAATACGGTGGCTGTTCACCGTAGAACCGGTCTTAAAGATGTATTCATCCGTAGCCACTAATTGGTTGACCGAGAGATCATAGGAATATAGACCGCTGCTGATATCCACCCAGTTCAGTAGATCAGTAGTATAGAATACTCCCGATACCAATGATGCTGTTCCGGTATAAAGAATATAATTCTTCGAGATCATGGTGTACACGTGGTGTTCTACCGGGAATCCATTTAAGACTGACCAGTTGGTCCCGGCATCGGAGGAGACAAAGAGTTTTCCTAATCCACCGCCCCAGTACATACTGATGATCAGTTGGTCCCCGTGGTGTGCCATGGACATGACGGCACTGCAATTATATGGATCAGTGTAACCTTCTTCATCCAAAATACCTGTGATATCTTCCCAG
>DCMX01000052.1:0-3321 GCA_002321855.1 Fidelibacterota bacterium UBA1611
ATTACCGAACCACCTAAAGATCCTTGGAGTGAGATAAATGATCAAAGTGGCCGGATGACACTCCAAGAGTATTATCAGTGGAATGAAAAATGGCTGGATCAATCTTATCGAGTACTAAAGAACACTGGTGGATTATACCTATTATGTGATTGGCCATTATCCAGTATGTACCATGGATTGATTAGCAACCGTTTTATGGTTCAAACACGCATCACTTGGCGGGATCAAGGGGATAAGGGCCAACCCAGAAGTCCAACCTGGAAAAATGAAGCAGGGGACATTTGGTTTGCAACTAAAAGCGAAAATTTTTTATTTGATCTGCGTGCAGTTAATTTGGAATCAGACCAAAATGAATTGATCTCCGTATCAGAGAATGGACCACAAACGAATTTTTGGATGGATATTCCTGGAGTAAGTGATGGGAACAGACGAAAACCAGCCAAATTATTTTCTAAGATACTGAATACTAGCAGTTTCAAACTAAATTGGGTCTTAGATCCTTTTATGAACAGTGGTGATGTTGGCGTGGCATCTAAGCGTTACGGTAGGCGATTCATAGGGTTTGAAACGAACAAAGACCTTTTACTTTTATCAATGAAACGTATAGATCAAGAAGGATAACAGATCTATGTCTCTTATGGATAAGGTTCAACAGGATATGTATATAGCTATGAAGTCTGGGAATCAAATAAAAACCAGTACGCTTAGGACATTATTATCAAAGTTAAAAGACAAAAAGATAGATAATGAAGGCAACCTCACTGATTCAGATTCTATAAAAGTTATCCAAAAACTGGTGAAACAGCGGAAAGAATCTGCAGATATTTATCGAAATGCAGATCGGGAAGAATTAGCCATTAAGGAAGAGGCCGAACTATTTGAATTAGAAACCTATTTACCTGAAATGATGTCGGAAAATGAGATTCGACAACTCATACAAGATGTTATTCAAGAGACCGGGGCAAAAAACATGGCTGATATTGGAAAGATAATGGCGTCAGTTATGCAGCACGGTGCCGGCAAGGTGGATGGTAAAAAGGCAAATAAGATTGTTCGAGAATTACTCCAATAAATGAACTGGTTTTTGGATGGGCTGGCCATTTGTTTTCTATGTCTTATGGGAACGGTTGGTTTCCAACGTGGTCTAATAGAGGAACTGGGTCGGCTAATTGGTTTAATACTTGCTGTTTTATTTTCTACCCAGAACAGTGTCGCACTTTCTGAGCTCATCATGAGTGTTGTAGAAATAGATCAATGGATCGCTGTATTCCTTGGGTTCACCGGAATATTTTCGTTAACCTTGATAGCTGTACGAATATTAACAAAGTTTTTTCATATCGCCCTGCTTTCTAAAGCGAACCGCTGGGTTAATGATTCTTTTGGATTTATTTTTGGCGCAGTGAAAGGGCTTATGATGGTTATTGTCTTTGTCTGGTTGCTTGCCTTATTGCCCATGGAAAAATGGACCGATATTATTCAGCGTAATTCAGCCATTGCCCGTACGGGAAACAGAATGCGTATAGTAATAGTCGAATTTTTCGGATGGGATGACCCGGTTACCAAGAGCGAAGCTTATATACATCAGTTAATACAATCCTAATGGCTAAGATCCCCCAGGAAACAATTGACAGTGTGCGTGGGTCAGCAGATATTGTTGATATTGTATCTCAAGAAGTGGATTTGCGTCTGAGAGGAGCAAATTATTTTGGTCTGTGTCCATTTCATGATGAAAAAACCCCATCCTTTAGTGTTGCCCCAGCTAAGCAGATCTACCACTGTTTTGGTTGTGGTAATGGCGGAAATGTCTTTTCATTCCTGATGGAATATCAAAAGGTCACATTTCCCGAAGCAGTAATAATTTTGGCTGAACGTTATAATATTCCAATTGAATATGAACAAGGGCAAGAGAGTTCAGCAATATTTTCAAGTCTGTATGAATTACATGAAAAAGCAGCCAAATTATACACGAATAATCTTTACTCATCACAAGGTGAACAAGCACTGAATTATTTATTAGAACGAAATCTGACCAAAGATATTCTAAAACAATTTCGGATCGGGTTTTCCATTGATAGCTGGAACCAGTTGAGTAGTCATTTGAATGCTAATGAATTATCGAAGGATGAAATAAATAAATCTGGATTATTTTCCCATACGGATAAGGGGATCTTTGATCGTTTTCGTTCCAGGATTATGTTCCCTGTTTTTCATCCATCGGGTAAGATCATCGCCTTTGGCGGGCGTATCTTTAAATCAAATGAGGCGGCAAAATACTTGAATTCACCTGAAACACCATTATATAAAAAAAGTAGTGTGTTTTATGGGATCCAAGCTACTAGGGATGCAATTCGAAAGGTAGGATATACTATTCTTGTGGAAGGATATATGGATTTCCTTCAATTCTATCAGGTAGGGATTCAGCCTGTTCTTGCTATGTCAGGCACAGCATTCACGCAGAGACATGGTTGGGAATTGTCTAAGATCACGCGAAAGGTTATATTGATCTATGATGGGGATGATGCGGGTGGTTCTGCCACAGTTCGCGCAGGATTTGTTTTATTAAAAGCTGGCATAGAGACAAATGTGGTGCGCCCACCTGATGGGCTTGACCCTGATGATTGGATACGGCAGAATGGTCGGGAAGAAATAAAAACCAGTATTGGGAATACTCAGGATTTTTTAGATTTTCACTTGGAATATTTTCAGGCCATGAGCTTAAAGGGATCTGAACGACGAGATTATATTTATAATATAACACGAGAGATAAAAGAGATCCGTGACAATATCTTTCGGGATGAATTAGTTAGAGTGTTAGCCGAACGACTAAAAGTAAATGAATCTGATCTGGTCAAGATTATGAAAGAACAACGCTCCCGTACACAAACAAACAATAAAGATCAAATATCGAGATCCCTTCTCACTGAATTCACGTCCAAAGAGAAAAAAGCACAGATAGAATTACTTCAGTTATTGGTAAATAAAGATGAGAGTATACGTAGCATGGTGAAAACTAAAGTAAATATAGATATGTTCACACATCCCCTGCTTCAAAAACTGGCAAGGCAACTATTAAAAGGGAAAATGATGGTGGACACGGCTGCAATAATCGAGTATTTTTCTGACAAGTTAGAACGGGAAATTGTCACAGAAATTCTGTATCAGGAGCACGATACTTCTTTAACTGAACAAATTGTCAATGACTGTTTGAAAACATTAAAATTGGGTCCGATAAAGAGAAGAATAGATGAACTTCGTATCACTATTCGCGAGAAAGAAACAAAGGGGCAAAACCCAAAGGTGGAGTTGAATAAAGTTATGAAA
>DCMX01000052.1:3710-11444 GCA_002321855.1 Fidelibacterota bacterium UBA1611
ACTTTGTTGGGAGAAATAAATGCCCACAAGGTTCAATTAGTGTCCTATCATCAAAAAACCAATGGTCTATTGATTCGGATTGTTGTTAATAATGTCCCAAAAGCGGGGAATATTGCTGGATGGGTGGGACAAGAGAATTGGTTTTACCTGACCATCAATGAGGCGGTTTTGGGCAAAAATGTGCTCGATACTCTAAAAGCAAAATCTCCTCTATTAGAAATTGAAGGAATACAAAATCAAGAGTCAGTACAAATAGGTTTTCTGCTGGAACATTCCATCGTTGACTTCGAGATATTCCATTCTACATCATCTCGAGTATTTCTCGTTCAGATATGGCGTGAATTGGATGGTCAAACAGTCACCAATATCAAGCACTCAGAAAAGGAAAATATCAATAAAATATTTTCCTTGCCAGAACAGGAAGCAACCGGTCAACCTTTCCATCAATCATTTGTATACGCTCAGGAAAAATATGGAACAGAAAAATATTTCGTTTGGTATGATAATTGGTATAGTACAGAAAGTGATGACAATTCTGTTGAATCAGTAGAACTGGATATTTGGGATAAACACTGGGCTGGAAATGAAAAAATTGATATTTTGACCGCAGACGATATTCCTGATAGATCTGTAACGGATGAAAAAAAGGATGAGATACAGAGCTTGCAATTTGGGCCTCCTGCTCCTTATAATGTTTTTGCGAACACAACAAAAAATAACACTGAGAATCCCGACGCGGATCCTGTTGATGAGCCTATAGATAGTAGTTTAAGGAGTGT
Source organism: Fidelibacterota bacterium UBA1611 (assembly GCA_002321855.1). GTDB lineage: Bacteria > Fidelibacterota > Marinisomatia > Marinisomatales > UBA1611 > UBA1611. The sequence goes on from DCMX01000052.1 coordinate 4,490, forward strand.
TCCTCAGAAACCGTCTAAACCGCAGAAATCACTATTAAATAAAAAAGAACCTCCAAAACTAAAAGCGAAAAAAGTAAAACAGAAAAAATCAGCTAAAAAAACACCAAAGAAAAAAGAAAAGAAACAGCTTCAATATACTAGGATACCTGAAACTAAAAAATTGCCCTACCATCTTCTCCCTGATATCTCTGGTCGAAAAACTTTCTTAAAAATAAGATGTGACCTTCTGGATGTTTCCGTATATCTTGATGGAAAAAAAATGGGAAAAACACCATTAACGAGCCGAGTACCTGTAACACCAGGCTGGCATCGTATTCGTATAGATATTCCGGGTGCTCCTAAGAGAACTCAATATGGAATACCAATGCCTGATTATCGTGATGTGTATATCACCAAGGGGAGAACCCAAAAAGTGACGTTTAAGTTTTTACAGGATAAAGTAGAAGATTCTGGCTAATTATGCCTCGTACCGTTCTGAGGATTCGGCAGAGGTCCTGTTCAATATCGATTTTTTTTATTTTTTTATCATTCCTAAAAAGCCAGTCGCAAACTGCGATCATTCATGCTGATATATTATCAGAGCCTACGGGTGTGGAGGTCACTATTTTGTTTGATCAAACTATTGACCGAGACGATATTTCAGGATGGATCGACCGTCAGAATTGGTTTACCCTAAGCCTTTTCAATGTATCTCTGTCTTCACCTGATATAATCAAAAAAAAATTCAATTACCCGCTTCTTTCAGTAGATGCTGCTGAAACAGATGGTTCTATACAAATTATTTTTCATACTGCACGCAACATAGATTCATACCAGCTTATTCGTCATGCCAAAGGAAAAAATCTTTTAGCTATGCTTAATTATTCTACAGACAAGACTGATGAAATTCAGGAGGAAGGAGAGCTGGTACAGTCATTTATTGTTGAAGAGTTGCCTGATACCTTTGATGTTGTAAAGGATCGTTGGCGGCACCCATCATCTTGGAAAGAGGCCCGAGAACGATCCAGCATCCGTATTCTCTGTGATACTGAGGGACTCCCTATTTACGTAGATAATAAGTTAGTGGGGAAATCGCCATTGGAATTTGCGATCGATGTTTTACCTGGATGGCATCAGGTGGGTTATTTCCCCACTGATCCTGCGCTTACACCTCCACCTCGAACTCCTCAGGAAAAAATGATGGACAATATTCTACGTATGGGAATATTAGATGTATTTGTTGCTGAAGGAAAGGAACAAGAAATTGTTTTAAACTATCAAAGCCTAGATGAAGATGTTTCGGCATACCAGCGTAGTATCAGTGCCGGAAGTTGGATAGGATTCAGTCTTTTTTTTCTGCTGATCATGCTGATTAGCTGGGGGGTCGCATAGGCGGTCGCCGGATTCACAGTCCACGTTTTATCCTTATATGGCTATGTGCAATTAGTTTCTTATTTCCTTATTCTGAGAATGTAGAGGCACAAGAGAAAAAGAAACGACCTAAACCAATAAAATATTATAACCATTGGAACCCATATCGTCGTTTACTCACGGACGAACATTCAAGAGATTTTTTTATTGCTGAACCTTTTTATAGAACTGAATGGGACAAGAATGGCCGTATTAAAGTTGTTACTAGATATAATGAGAATGCCGATCCCTTAGACTCTTGGCACCTGATTTGGAATCGTTCTGGTACCCGCTCTGAGTATAGTATCCAGTTTCACCAGGATGGTATGATCACTAGAGTTGATAGTTTGTTGTTTTCCCATAAATTGAGCGAGATCAAATCTGGATGGAAGGCAAAAGTAAAAAGCACTAAGGATGGTCGTCCATCCAGGATAGATATTTTTGATGAAAAGGGTATTCGTTATTATTTCTATCGTTTTCATTATAACCAGCGTGCTGATTCAGTCTTGTCTATGGAGACCATCCGTTCATCCTATTTCCGATCTGACAGCAGTTTGGTGGGGCGTCATCTTTTATACATGGAAAATGGAGAGTGGCTGAAAGAGATTCATTATAAGGATGCCCAGGATCGTCTTGTTCAAACCGTTCGATTTGATACTTATCTCGAACGAGATGAAACAGTTAGAATAATATTCGATGCAACTGGTCGGGAGATCGAGAGTCGTATTTTACCTATATCATATCCAGATGTAAACGCTTACCGATTTGAATGGAAACCTGATACCATAATGATTGTGGAGGATGTTGAGATCGAAAAAGATACTATAAAATATATCAGCCCTGTGTTGGGTGTCGGCTGGTATGGGTTCCCATTGTTATACGAGTCATCCTTAAGCCCCAATGTTCCCCATCCTATCTTTGGAGTATTTTTTGCTCCGCGAGGAAACATGACCATTAGAGATATGGATCTAAGTTTTGGAGTGGAATTAATTTCCTATAAGATTGCCCTGAGTGATACAAACATTTTTATAGAAGGGATCGGCACCCTTGCTGCAATGCAGTATAATCTTGATATGAAATATGACTGGTTACCTGAGAACGTTGAAGCAGCATTCCGCTTTGGTGGCGGTATGCTCTCTGCGGGTTATGGGTTATCGTTGAGTGCATCGGTCGGATATCATTTATTACCGAGCAGGCTGTATATGGGTATCTATGGTCAATCATTAGCAGCTTTCAATGAATTAGGTGAGAATACAATATCTGGATGGGGAAGTCTTGGACTCGCGTTGGGGGCGAACTTTGGAGATATTAATCCCGATCTTTTGAAACCTTATCAAGATGATCTTGATAGAGGTGCCGCCACTGTTGCAACAGCGAAAAAGATGGCCACTGAATCCAGTATCATTGGACAGTGGAGTTACCCAATATACGTGGACACTTTGTTACAAGAAGATTATGATACGACCAAAGCATCAATCGGCATATCTATCGTGACACCATTTAAGATGAATATCGGACCGATTCAGACAAATCTTGTTATAGAAATTCAAAATTATTTTTTTCGGTCATCTGTGATTGACACGATAACATTTCAAGGAACGGCCTATCTTATAGGAGTACACCTGAACCTTGATAAAATAGTCCCCTGGGGCGGGGAAAGACTAAGTAAGACCATCACATTAGCTACTGGTTCCTACCGAACCGGATTTGGTATTTCAGTGGGAGGAGATTTGGATTATCATTTTGTCTCTCTGCCATTTATTTTTTCTTTTTATGGTCGCGCTTATGCTGTCCCAAAAGAAGAGATATTTACTGGTTGGGCATCAGCGGGTATAGGCTTGGGGCTTGATTTAGCCAAGTTATTTGGTTCAATAGGGTCTGATTAAAGAACTCTATCACATTGTTTGTTTAGAATAGATCTAAAGTTGATATATCATGGATACTCTTGATACAGTCTGATGAGTTGTTACGAGTGCTGTTAACTCTTTGGCTAACAGGGTGAACGATCAAAGGGTGCGGGTAGGTTCTCAATATATCAATTGTATCGTTAAAACAATGTGACTCAATATCTATCCAGGTCATTATTGAACAGGGGTCAAGAATAACCGGCATACGGTCATGTATATGAGCAAGATCTTTTTTTGCCTGGGTGGTAATGACGGTATAGTTCAGGATTTTGCTTTTCTCTGATGGTGTCCAATATGACCATAATCCAGCCATAAGAAGCAAGCGATTCTGGGGATGATGGAAATAATAAGGATGTTTTTCCCCTCCACTGGACCTCCATTCATAGTATCCATCGGTGATCACAATACAGCGATTCTTTTCCAGTAGATTTTTAAAAGATGGTTTATTTTTCAATGATTCTGATCTGGCATTGATCAGCTTAGAACCAATTGTTTGGTCTTTGGACCATTTTGGTATAAGACCCCATTGCATCTGTTTCACCACTCGCTGGGAATTCTCGAAGATCAATATCGGGGATCTTTGTGTGGGCGCTATATTATAACTCAAGGAATAATTGTCAGGATCGACCCATTCGTTTATAGCCAATTCTTGAATAATGGATTGTATATCACGTGTCAATGTTTTTCGGCCACACATGTGGATAATCTACAAAGATATTTCTTTCACGAAAAAAATAGACTGGTGAATTTCGAGCTGAAATAATGTTTGTGAAACGTTATATATGATAAGGCTGGTTCTACTGCGCCATGGTGAGAGCCAATGGAACCTGCAAAACCGGTTCACTGGTTGGACCGATGTGGATTTGACTCCAAAAGGCGTAAAAGAAGCGCGATCAGCAGGTCAGATCCTGAAAGAAAGGGGATATATATTTGATATTGCCTTTACCTCGGTACTGACTCGGGCTATTCGCACGCTATGGTTTGTACTGGATGAAATGAATCTCATGTGGATCCCGGTTTTTAGAAACTGGCGGATGAATGAACGACATTATGGTGCTCTTCAAGGCCTGAATAAAGCAGAAACAGCCGAGAAATTTGGTGAAGACCAAGTGCATATCTGGCGCCGCAGTTATGATATCCCTCCACCGGATCTAGGCCCAGAAGACAAACGACATCCAAGATTTGATAACCGGTATGCTGATTTAGATGAACAAGACCTTCCTGCCAGTGAATGTTTGAAGAACACCGTAGAACGCTTTCTGCCTTGTTGGCATGGGTTGATGGTCCCTGATCTTCAAAAAGAAAGGAAAGTGCTGGTTTGTGCCCATGGAAATTCATTGCGGGCACTGGTAAAATATTTGGATAATATATCTGATGAAGAAATTATTGGCTTCAATATCCCAACCGGCATTCCGCTGGTTTATGAATTGGATGATGTACTAAGGCCAGTTCGACATTATTATTTAGGGGACCAAGAAGAAATTAAAACAGCGATCCAGAAGGTGGAAGACCAAGCAAAAAAGACCAATTAATTTTACTATTTCAATAATCCTTGAACGTTGTCCAGTTTTCCATCGATTCCGTTAAAAGGTTCTAATCTCAATATGTGGGCAACCAGTGGATAAATATCTATATTATTAATAACGGGTGAAAAATAGTCTATCTTGAAGACAGGTCCTTGGGCAAGGAAAATGGCGTGCATACTGCGCAAGGCATTATCATACCCATGGGTTCCTTTTGACATGTATGATGAAGGGCCATGATCGGTCTCTACGACCGTCCAGCCTTCATCAGCCAATACCAGTAGATCTTTGATACGGTAATGATTCTTGAAATGCCAACGATCTGGTATATCATTTTTCAGGTAAACTGTCAAATGAGGAATCCCCTTTAGTATATTATATGTGTTCTCAAGATTTTTTTTTGATTTGCTACTCAGGAAAGAGTATGGCCCGGAACCTTCCATTGTGATAGATCTCATATCGATATGTTCTTTAAGCGGAATCTGTCGCTTGCGACTTGTTTCAGCCATGCCATGATCACTTGTTACAATAATATTTAGATATGGGTATATATCCAGATCTTTTATTTTAGTTAAAATACTTCCCATCAACCTATCCATTGATTCTACAATTAATTGAGTTTCAGATGATCTGGGTCCATAACGATGACCGGTTCCATCGGGTTCATGGAAATACAACAATACCAACCGGGGACGTATCTGTTCTGGCAGTCCAAACCATTTTAAAACAGAATCAATCCGGGCTTCAAAAGGAAAATCATGATCATAGCGTTTCCATTTTGATGGCTGTTGCCCACCTATCGGTGCTTCGGTACCGACCCAAAAATAAGATGCAGTCCTTAGTCCCTGTTTCTCTGCAGTGACCCATATCGGCTCGCCACCATAGAATCTCGCATCTTCAACTTTGTTGCGGTCCTTTAGTTGATAGACCTCATTGAATTTTGGATCGAAGAAATAGTTACCTATTAATCCGTGATTTTCAGCATACATGCCAGTCGCAATACTATAATGATTAGGAAAGGTCTTAGTTACAAATACCGGTTGAAGACCTTCCGCCTTTACACCATTCTTTCCTAAACGATCAAAGTTTGGTGTATCATACCAGTTCAGATAATCAGCGCGGAACCCATCGAAAGAGATCAATAACACATACTGATCATTTTTTTGCTTACCAGCAAATAAAAGAGTAAAACAGATCAATAATGAAAATAAATTTTTATTTCTTGGGTTCAATGGGAAGAAAATGGTACGAAAGCAAGTATCGTGGTTGGGTATTTATCTGTAGCGATCAAGAAACCTTCATTATCGTAACGAACTAAAGCTTCCCATTTCCGTGAGGTTTTTTCACCTTCAAGCCTAAGCTCCAATGGTGCTCTTTTAGTTAGATCGATCTTTTTATCTTTTAATCTGAATTCTACAAGTCTTTCAACCCGGTCAGACACACTGTGGGTTGGACCTTCTCCGTGTTTTACTGCAAGTATATCTTTCGATGGTCTAATAGTTTCCCTGTCCCCAGGATAAAAATAGTTAATGACCCAAAAATGTTTTCTACTGTCAAGCCGGGTTGCATCAGCTATTCGGTATTCTAAAGGAAACATTGGGAACGTTTTTAATGTGCCAGTAAGGGGGAGAGAATAAGCAAGAGCGTAAGGATCATTCACAAGGCTTTCGCCATTGGTCTCGAAGAATGCATAAACAGTATTCTGATCGATCACAAGAGACTCGTAGGACATATTATCCACGAATAAAGGCACAGCCAGTTCGATCAAGTTTTGCTCTGGGATCGTGACATCCAGGGTCTTTTCGTCAATATGTCCTCTTGCAAGCACGGCACCCATACTGTCCGGGAATCTGATTTCAAGGGTTATATATACTTCAAAACCTCGAAATGCAATTGCTTCGAAAGAATCAAATCCAGGAAGAATATTGTCATAGTTTGGAGTAAGAAATTTGATTTTTTTAGGAAGGATAGTGGATGTGTCGCGACCATGAATTCTTGAATCCAGTTCAGATTTATGTATGGAAAACAGATAACCGTTCAAGTTCTCTGGAAGCAAGATCAGATTATCACCGTACCAATCCATTCCAGATATTTCTTCATTTCTATCTGTGATTGAACCAACTAATGGAATATTAA
>DCMX01000149.1 GCA_002321855.1 Fidelibacterota bacterium UBA1611
CAATGCGGTTTTCTTTGGGCAAGCCTTTTAAACAGATAGAGCATCTCTGGTGAGCTGTTTAAAAAACAAATGGCTAATTCATTACAAAAAAAGCCCCCCGCAATCTGCAGGGGGCTTTTTTATAAACTATTATTTATTCTAATTAATTAGAATGCGCGTATTTTATTTTCAGTTTCTGATTTAAGATCGGCAATAAACATTTTGATTCGCATTTTTATGTCCCTATTTATAGGAATATCTACCCACTCTTGGTTCCCCGTAAAGCGACCATATGCCCGCACTATCGCACGAACTGTATACGCATTACCAACGCCACCGCCCTTTCTGCGCGCCTCCAAAATAATAAGGTAGCGTATTTCTTTAATCCCTTGGATCAATTCTTCATTTGTTGGCTTTGAATATTCATACTTTGTTTCAATTGTTGAACCGGATCCAATTTCTTCAGTTCGGTCAACAAAAAAACGATGTCGGTTAAGTATTTTTTCTGACAATGTCTGGAAATCATATAATGTTGTGGATCCAACGGTTGTTCTATACTCCGTCATTTTTGCTGTAGATACACCGGCACAACCATAAAATGTCAATCCAAGTAAAAGTGAATATATGGGTATTTTTTTAAACACGGGTCAATCTGTTTATTTCAATAATAAAAAGAGGGCCCCGGACGGGCCCTCTTTTTATTTATTTTTAATTTGGGTTTTATTTCAAATCTGCTTTGTCAATCGAACGATCTCGTTCTTTGAACTCTATGAAAAAGCCACGGTTACGGAATCCACTTCCTTCCCTCATTTTATGATTTGCAGTCCCAGGGTCTGAGAGATTATCCTGTCCACCAAAAGTATAGGGGTCCATTAACAAGACCTCTAGCTCTTTCCCGGGGAGAGGATAGTGAACCGGTGTGCCTGGCAGAAGCCCGCCACCATAATCATTTCCAATAGGACCAGTCCAACCGCGGCGATCTGTGTAATTCAACCATGGATTGGTCTGATTCCCCTCCATTAGTTTTTCATACTTATACTTTGCCCACAGGCTGGCACCATCAAGTGCGCTGGGGGCATCCGTATCAGAACCTAAACCATCTGAAGCTGCTGAAGCTGTCATTTCACCGATACCAACCCTTGATAAATTAATTTGAGTTGCGGCGCTTGCAGCGTCTCCAGCGCGAAGATATCCTTCGGCAATCAAAAGATCGAGTTCTTGTTGAACCAGGTCTTTCATCGGTGCTACTTCTATTGCCGCATATTCAGCCGTCTTATTGATAAGATAATATGAGCGGTGATAAGTGCCTCGAGACGGAACCAAAAAAGCATAACCTGTATTAAACATATATTTACCCGGTGTCTGGTCTAAGCTATCTTCAGCTGCCCCACCACCAACGATTCGTTTATCATCTGTTACGATAAATATCTCTGACCGACCTTGTACTGTAGCTGCTGAATTGTCACCTAACCATGTCTGGAATCTTCCTGATTGATCAGATGGTCCAATAAAGCGGTAATCTGCCCGGGTCCAGTAAGAATGAGCACCGCCATAATAATGGGTGTATGACCACCAATATTGCGTATCTCCTACGGGTGCAAATGACGTTCCCTTCGCAGCATTCGAGCTAACACCAGCCCAATCAACGGCAGCTCTTTCCGTTGCATTTCTTGCAACACCGGCTTTATATCGTGCAATTAAACTGTGCGTAACCATGGCCAAATCTGCCATTGTAAAACTGGAGATATGAAGCCAATCTTCAGGAATGCTCACAGATGAATTTGCATTTGCCTCTGAAATGACTCCTTCAAGCATGGTGATCGCTGCAGCCATTACGGCGTTGTAATCAGAAAGCTCCGGTGTCCCTTGGGCAAAATCGGTTTCTTCTGTAATAATGAAACCTTGATCGTGGTGCAATGCAATCATTGCGTGCGAAATACCCATTACCCACTTTGCAAAGATCTTTCCGCGGGTATCGGCGTTAGAATCAGATTCCGTATTCAGGGTTATTCCTGAACTCAAAGCTGATAAACCATCTTTTGCAGATGAGATCGCCGCATAAAGACCATACCAGAGATCATCAGCAGCGCCGGCATAGCCCCATGCTGGGCTATTGTTGTGAGCAATCCGTGGTTCAGAAGACAGCTCGCGCATGCCCCAGTTACCCCATGAGCATGAATTGGCATCCCCCTGGGTAGCTATGAACCAGCTGTTCCCTGACAGGTGGGTTCCCTGCCAGAAAGTCAAGAAGGTCGATCGAATCAGTGACTCTACGTCTGCAGGTTTGGCGAGCGCCCGTTCTTGGTCGGGTGCGTTTGAATTCGATACATCTAAATCAGCACAACTAAACAGGGTCAAGCCGATCAATAGTGTTATCGTTATTTTATTTTTCATTTTTTTCATTTTATTTTCTCTATCCTCTCTAGAAGTCTAAGTCTACTGTGAAAGAAAATGTTCTATAATTGGGATAACCGTAGGAGTCAACCCGCGCGTTAACAGCGGAACCCAACTGACCGCCACCGCGACCGACTTCAGGATCAAATCCTCTATAGTCTGTCCAGGTGATCAAGTTACGGCCTACAATTCCTAACTTAAGGGTATTGATTCCAACGCCTCTTAAATCTACAAGGCTGGCCAAATCATATTTTACTGCGAGTTCACGCAGTTTCATGAATGTCCCGTCTTCTACATACCATGAATTGGGTGCATTCACATGATACATATCTCTGTAGTACACCGTTGGTTTTTTAGTGGCGTCGTCTTTGCCGTACTGGTCCACATCGTCTGAACCGTCATCACGGGCGGCCCACTGTCTAGTGTGGTTGTATATCTCTCCACCGGATTGGCCATCAAACATTGCGTATACGGATAAACCCTTGAATCGGAAATTGGCATTAAATGCATAGCTAAAATCGGGGACTGATGTACCCATTTGATGCAGCGCATTGCCTTCTGAATCTACATACTGAATAGGGCGACCCCAGTTATATGTTTTGCCGTCAATGTTTGTTGATGTTCCCCAAAGAACCTTGGGAATCCCATCTCCCGTGGTATTACCATCGCCGACCCACACAAGGTACCCGTCACTATTAACCTTGAATTGGCTCGAAGACGATTTGGCTCCTTCTGTCAGTTGGTCGGCGCTGGTGGCCCAGACCGTTCCCCAGAATGAACCGTACTGGGTATTGTTCTTCATGTAGAAAACATCCTGCCCCAGTGCGGTAAGATAAGCCGGCATGTTGAAATCAGTAATTTGCTGATCATAAGTATCATAATTAAACCCTAAAGATAATGACATCTCCCGGGTATTAATAATGGATGCATTCACACTCATTTCAAAGACATCTGATGTAAGCGTTCCTGCGTTTTGCCACTGGGTACTGTAGCCGTAAAAACCGGCAAGAGGCACCTGAAGTAACTGATCTTTTGCCACTGTATTCGCTGTAGTTAGCTCAACTGATATCCTATCCATAATTGAGAAGTCAAGACCCATTTCTGTTTCACTAACATTTTCAGGCTTTAACGTTTTGTTCCCAAGCGCGCCTTTGGAGACGTTACCACCAGCAACAGACCA
>DCMX01000184.1:0-5345 GCA_002321855.1 Fidelibacterota bacterium UBA1611
ACAAGGTAAGTTATCTCCCACATTTCTTGGGCTGGCAGTGATCCAACTTTTAGAAAATCATTTTACAACCTTGGTCAGTAGGGAATTCACGGCAAAAATGGAGGATGGATTGGATGAAATATCAAGAGGCGAGCGACAGGCTGTGCCTTTCATGGAAAAATTCTATTATGGTGGTGAAAGATTTACTGGGCTAGAAAAAATGCTTGAAGAAAAAGTGGATATTCCAGGAGCCTGTACCATTAATTTGCCAGAGGTCCTGGATGAAACGACGGAAGGAAGAATTGGTCGGTATGGACCATTTCTTCGACGAAATGATGAGACCCGCTCCATACCAGAAAATCTATACCTTGGTGATCTGACAACTGATGTTATAGAAAAGATCTTTAAGGATGCTGGAGAAGATATACCCATTGGTCTGGACCCAGAAACCAACCAGGATATTTGGATCAAGAAAGGACCCTATGGTCACTATGTACAGATTGGCGATACAAAAACTCGTAAGGCAATACCCAAGGGAACACTACTCAATGAAGTGAACCTGGATCTTGCTCTACAACTATTGGCATTACCTCGGACTGTTGGAATCCATCCGGAAACAGGGATCCCGATCATAGCTGATTATGGTCGGTATGGACCATACATTAAAATGGAAAGATCCAATGGAAAGCTAATTGGGGATATAACTCCATTAAATGTTACTCTTGAGCAAGCGATAGACATATTGAAAGAACGCACCAAAGGAAGTAGCGAATTGCGGAAACTTGGCAATCATCCAGACACCGGTGAAGAATTAATACTCAAAGACGGTCGTTACGGTCCCTATATTGCTGATGGGAAAGTGAATGCTTCCCTGAAGAATGACCATGACCCAGAAAGAATAACCCTGGATGAGGCAGTTGTACTTATAAATGCAAAAAGAGCTGCTCCTAAACGTCAGAGGCGAAAAAGAAAAAAATGAGACTGATGAATATTCTTTTTCTTTTTGGCTTTCTCTTTGCAGAACAAGATGTTGCTATGAATATTAAAAAGAGCTTGATGTCACCCTGTTGCTGGGCAGGGACTGTTTATGACCTTGATCATAACCCAGAAATGGAAGAACAGATCAAGACTTTTATTGATCAGGGTAAAAGTGAACAGGAGATAATCGATCATTATGTTGATCTATATGGAGAGCGTATCTTAGCAATTCCCATTGCAAAAGGATTTAATATTATGGTTTGGGTTGCCCCGATCATAGTGGGACTATTAGCTATTGGGATCCTTATCATCTATTTAAAATCTCCCCAAACAGAACCGGAGTCGGTAATTTTCACCTCGTCGGATATTCCTTTCGACGACGAGATCGAGCGCGAACTGAAAGAAATGGATTAAATATCATTAATGAATTTTTAACAAGTTTCTTAAGCCATCAGATTCACCAAAGCTTGAACTATCTTCCTTAGTTATTTGATCATGGATAAGACCATTGAAAAAATTGTATCTCTTTGCAAACGCAGGGGTTTCATTTTTCAAAGTTCGGAGATCTATGGTGGTTTTGGGGCCGTTTATGATTATGGCCCATTAGGAATTGAACTAAAAAATAATATCTCTCAACTCTGGTGGCAAGAAATGACCCATGTTCATGAGAACATTGTTGGTTTAGATAGTGGAATCCTCATGCACCCTCGGACCTGGGAAGCGTCAGGACATGTGAGCGAATTTCATGATCCTCTTGTGGATTGTAAGCAGTGTAAAGCCAGATATCGGGCTGATGAGTTGACCACAAATACTGAAGATACAGATTGGGGTCAGGTAATATGCCCTAAGTGCGGTACAACTGGTAAAATGACATCACCCAGGCAGTTCAATCTCATGTTTGAAACACATGTTGGTCCTGTAGAAGGATCGAGCTCGGTCGCCTATTTGCGACCGGAAACTGCCCAAGGTATCTATGTGAATTATCAACTGATCCAGGGAGCCATGCGAATGAAAATACCATTTGGAATCGCCCAGATCGGTAAAGCGTTTCGCAATGAGATCGTAGCACGTAACTTTATCTTTCGTACACGTGAATTTGAACAAATGGAAATGCAGTACTTTGTGAGACCAGGTTCGGATAATAATGCCATGAAGGAATGGAAAGATAAACGATTCCGTTTTTATCCTGACAGCCTGGGAATCGATGAGGATAAGTTGCGTTTTCATGAACATGGTCCTGATGAACTGGCCCACTATGCAAAGGAGGCCTGGGATATAGAATATGAGTTCCCATTTGGCTGGGCAGAGGTCGAAGGTGTACATAATCGTACTGATTTCGACCTGGTCCGCCACGAGGAATTCTCCGGAAAAAACTTGAAATATTTCGATCAGCAGATCAATGAGCGTTTTCTTCCTTTTATCATTGAAACGTCTGCTGGTCTCAACCGCACTTTATTGGCAGTACTGGTCAACGCTTATTGGGAGGATACGGAGAACGATCGCACGGTCATGAGATTTCACCCCAGGATAGCACCAGTGAAAGCAGTCGTTTGCCCTTTGGTCAAAAAAGACGGTTTGCCTGAAAAAGCCCGCAATATCGTTGATCTTTTAAAGCCAAGATTCAAGGTACTTTACGATCAGCAAGGATCCATCGGTAAGCGTTATTACAGACAGGATGAGGCCGGCACTCCATTCGGTATCACTGTGGATCATCAAACGATCGAGGATGACACCGTAACACTTCGCTATCGGGACACCCAGCATCAGGACCGTGTTTCAATTGATAAGCTGTTAATGGCTATAGATGATAATATGACATAGGACGGATTCATTTCTATCCAATTGTCCTTTAATACTTCAAGGATGTATCAAAGTTATAATTTGGTCAGCAATAATCCTGAAATATTATTCTATAAAAACAGTGATCTCGCATGATTTTATCGTAAACTATTGGAAATATAGATGATATAGGTCATTCCTTTTCAATAACATTTTTCTTGTTAACCTATTGTTCACGGATATACATTTAGGAAACTTGCAAAAAGCACATACCAAAAAACTACTTTTGCAAAGAAAAAAGTTCAAAAACAACAAAAGGAGAATAAAATGAGAAATCTCTTAAGTGTTCTGATTATTCTATTATCGTCTTTCCCCTTGTCCGCTCAATCTGTAGCTGGAACCGTCACAGATGCTGATGGAAATCCGCTTGCTGGAGCAAACGTGGAGGTGGAAGGAACAACATTAGGTAGTTCCACTAACACAAATGGGGCATACGTAATCGATGGGGTCACAGCTGGTTCCTACAGTGTTAAGGCATCTTACATTGGATACAGGTCCAAGAGTAGGACAGTTAATGTCAGTGAGAGTGGTGCAACACTGAATTTTTCATTGACATCGTCAGCATTGGCCGGTGCAGAAGTTTCAGTGATCGGTTCTCGTTTTTCTCACACAGCTGAAGAACAGGCAGTACCTGTCGATGTATTCACGGACCAGGATATTCGTCGAGCTGGTTATGCCGAAACAGCTCAAATAATCCAGGCTTTAGCTCCTTCATTTAATCTTCCAAGGACCTCCATCACTGATGGGTCTGATACGGTACGTCCTATGACACTTCGCGGGCTAAGCTCAGGGCAAGTATTGGTCCTGATAAATGGTAAACGCCGTCACACCACCGCATTGGTGCATGTGAATAACAGCCCCAGTCGCGGGGACACAGGTGTGGACCTGAATGCCATTCCGGCTGCTGCGATCGAGCGTATCGAGGTACTGCGTGATGGCGCCGCGGCTCAGTATGGTTCTGATGCTATTGCAGGAGTGATCAATATCATCCTGAAGAGTGGCAGCAGTGGAGGCTCATTCACAGCTCTCACAGGCTATAACAATCATGTTATTGATGCCATACCTGACGGGTATGATGTTTATGGATTCAGAAATGGCACTGAGTCTGAAATGTTTACATGGAATCCTTCAACAGATATTGCTTTCTCTCGTGATGCCGATGGTACACCCCATGGTATAGCCAGTAATAGTACGGACTATTTAATGCAAGATGGCCTAGTAAGACAGTATCAGTTCAGTCATGGATTTGCCTTGGGTGATGAAGGTTCATTACTGATAGCTGCAGAATACCGCGACCGAGATTTTTCCACTCGAACCGGGGTTGAAGGCGAACAATATTATGAACCCAATTCAGATTATTGGTCCGATGATGAAGCTGAAGCTCAGCGTCTCCAAGCTGGAAGCAATTGGTTCATTGACCCATTCAGAATGATCTGGGGTGACCATTCCCAGGATAACCTGGGTTTCATGTTCAATGCTGATGTACCTGCTGGTGATAAACGGTATTATGCCTTTGGTGGTTATACAAGCAGACATGGTGATACGGGATGCTTTACCCGCCAGCCTGATCAGGGAAACAAGGTTTGGCTCAGTTCGAATCCTACTGGATTTGTGCCCCACATCCAGCCGGATGTGGAAGATTGGTCAAACGCTTTTGGTGTGGAAGGTGTCTACGGTAGCTGGGCTTACGATCTGAGTATGACAGCTGGATGGAATGACTTTCATTTCTTCATGAACAGCACGAATGCTTCCTATGGTCCTGAACAGCTGCGCAAATACGATATTGGCGGCTTTAACTTCTATCAGGAAACTTATAATGCCGATGGTACCACCAATTTGGGCGGTATCAACCTGGCCGCAGGAGCAGAAGTGCGGATTGAGAAGTTTCGTATCTATGCTGGTGAGACCGCTTCCTACGCTAATGGACAGGCTGGAACAAGCGTGGCCGGTTGGGATGCGGCCGAGACAGACTCCGCTGGGAACGTCACATACACAGGTCTAAACTCCAGCACGGCTGGCTCCGGCTGTCAGTGCTTCAGTGGGTTCAAACCATCCAATGCCACAGCGACCCAGAATGCTGATCGCAGTGTGATGGCTGGTTATGTGGACACAGAATATGAACTCTTTGAAGGCCTACGGCTTGGTGCAGCAGCTCGTTTCGAAATGTATAATGATACACAGCAGGATGGCTCGGACAATAAATATAACAGCTTTGCCGGGAAATTCAGTGCTCGCTATGAGTTGAGTGATGGTATCATTCTACGCATGGCTGCCAGCAATGGTTTTCGTGCCCCGGCACTTGCACAGTCCTATCAGGCAAAGATCGCCACTAACTTTCTGCCTGATCCAGTAACAGGTGAGACCGTGGCCTTTGAGGTCGGTACATTTCCAGTGACCCATCCATTTGCAAAAGCACTTGGTGCTGAACCCTTGGAACCAGAAAAATCTGTGAATCTCAGTGGTGGTGGATCCTTCACGTTTGGTGACCTCCGCCTGAATCTTGATGCCTATTTGGTCACTATTACAGATCGCATTGTCCTGACCGGTAA
>DCMX01000184.1:5732-5881 GCA_002321855.1 Fidelibacterota bacterium UBA1611
TACCAACTATTGCAGGCATCCGGTGAAACGAATGCTACTGGCGGTCGTTTCTTCACTAATGCGGTAGACACCAAGACACAGGGCGTAGATATCAGTGCTGCCTACAATATGGATATGGGCGACATGGGTAATGTGGATGTAAGCATGGG
>DCMX01000135.1:0-1930 GCA_002321855.1 Fidelibacterota bacterium UBA1611
TATTCCTAGTTCTGAAAGTGACTTTTTCCATAACAAGTTTGGTGATGTCATAGTGCTTATTTCCCACAACTGTACACCTCCCTGTCCAGCAGCAACAAAAACAGAATCGCCAGAAATGTATACATCGCGACAATAGCCTTCGGTATTTATATGTACCACCTTATTTAGCTTCCACAAATTCTCTGAGCTCGGTTCAATACAGCTGAAAATTGTAGAAAAGATTAAAAAATTTAAACAGTGTTTCATCTTAATATTAATAACGGTCATAGAGCATCTTCCACTCAATGGATATCCAAGCTTGTAACTGGTCAAATGATTTTAATTCTGAAACCCAGTCGTGGCGAGAATCCGTATATCTATTTCGAAGACGGATCGTGCAACTTATCATCAGATTTTCTTTCAGGTTCTTTTCGACCCAAATATCAAATTTAGTTTCCCTATGGCTGCGACCACTATGGAGGGGATCACTAATATCCTCTACTCCATATCGGCGAAAATCAGCCCTGAGTGAAAATCCCACTTCCTTTAAGCCGAGCACTCCCTGATCGTAACTCATCGGAAGATACAATTCCATATGTCTGTAGGACCGGTCCAGATTACTTGATTTGGCAACCTTACCAAAAGTAATATTATCAGCAATACCATATATTCCTTCCACTGAAACCGTACCAAAGTCACGGAATCTTTTGCTAAGCTTTAAAGCTGTCATGGTAATATCCGAATCAAACTCAGTAAAGGATGGATCGTAATATCGCTGTGTATAGCTTAAGGATCCAGTTACCCATAGTCTCAATTTTATTGGATGAGATACTAATAAACGATGCCCACGATCCGTAAAACTACAGGTAAATAATTGGTTAACAGTTATATCTAGATCTTTATAATGTCGCAGGTAATAGTCGTTTAAATGGCTTACCATATATTCCAATCGTCGGTACGCACCCCAATGGTAGGATGCTTTCACATATCCGCTCCAATGCTGGCGATTCTTATAATGGATATAGTTAGAAATATTGCTTTTGAAAAAAAGTTGAATCTGCTTTTCTCTATCGGCTAACTGAATCTTTTTAAGACCACTCAAGGAAAATCGAATATAGTGGGAATCAAATGTCTTAGCACCACCCAAAATAGTTTGATTCAAGGCTGCATTATCTTTTTCAATAGGAGATAGCCGGAGTACATTGTTGTCGTAGCCGTTTGTCAATCTTACCGTCCATTTTACAGGTGACCGCAGATAGTCGATCCAGGTCTGACCCCAAAGATTGGAAAGCAATATTATAGCAATATATCTCATTTATATTCCTTAAAGCGAGTCAAAACAATTCTTCCCTTTTCAACAATCTCAACTGAAATAACTTGTTTCCCGGAAGGAATGGTTACCTCGCATGTTCGCCATTTACCTGGTACTTTATCAGGCTGATCCTTAACCCTTGAATCTGATGACCTTTCAGTGGACAAGTAATATGTTCCCAAAACCTTCCTACCACTTTTTATGCGTATACGAAAACTTTCTTCTGTACCCATTTCTGAATCAAACAAAAGACGGGATAAAATGCGTAGGGTTTTAGGTCCATTTAAATTCAATTGCAGTGGTTGCCCGTGGATTAATTCATAATAGGATATATCTTTCCCAGATACTTCAACTATCCGGTTGGCTTGGAAAACCATTGGCTGAAGCTCATTTACTTTGTTGAGTGATGTTTTAAATCCCTTTTTAATCACCCGTAATAATACAGGGTATTTTTGTTCTGCATTAGTAGACATGGAAAGTGTGTGATTACCATCTTTGATGTTAATAAAATAATTTCCGGAATAGGTGTAATAATGGCTGGGGTGTTGTACCGAGCGAATGTTTTTTTGCAACTTATATCGGTGGTTGATTATTATGGGTTCTTCATCATCGACTACCAATTGATATGAAAATGGTTGA
>DCMX01000135.1:2282-3366 GCA_002321855.1 Fidelibacterota bacterium UBA1611
GGGAGATGGATAGCGTGTGATTAGTTCTATTCTAGCAGGTCCATTTACTTGATATATTAGTGAATCATCCCGCATGATAGTATAGATTCTTCTCTTTCCCGAAATTTTCAATATTTCCTTTTCTTCCCCACCAATAGTTGGCTTGAGTAGTTCAGCAATGAGGGTCGAATATCCTGTAAATAATAAAAATAGGATTCTAAATAACACTGTCTGGTTCATGACCAATCATTCGTTGTTTGATTTGTTGGTGGCTTCTCCATCCTATTCCAAAAACCATTCCTGAGACTAATAAAAAACTCAACATGGTTACCGTAAGGTTATATTTTTCTACGGCATAAAGAGATCCTTTACCAATATCCGGCAATGGGATTGGCGCGAAGGCCATTCCTAATTCTTCCGTTAAATTTTGAATATTTAACACGTGGATAAGAGGAATATTTTGTTTAACGAATTTGACCACTGCCCCTTCGACACCGCCACTACGAGAAATTGCTTCTATATCCTTTCTATAGACAACACCTGGCGATAATAATCGTAAATTAAAACTAGTCCCTAAACTAGCCACACCACCACCTACATTTACAACTGCTTTATAATTCCGGTAACCAAAATGGTCCATTCGTTTTTGTATATTATCTTTAAGTCCGTCACCAGTTATCAAAGGTAATCCATGTTCTGCAATGTTACTTCTTATTAACTCTCGACCTTTGGGACTCAATAACCTACCTTGGTCATTACGGCCCCCAATTGAAGCAGCAATAGATCGGGTTGAAATAAGACCCCTGTCAAATAGTAGCTTTTCCATATCCACCCAAGTCATGTCTGGATCATTGGCCCCCCACTGAGAAGCACCCACAGAAGTAATCACAATTGGATAAATGTCCAGGGCATCACAAGCAATAAGCATGGCCATATTTGCGCCTGGCATGGAACCGGTCAGCATGACTGCAATCGTATCACCGCTAGTCACACCAGCTTTGGTTAGTAGTTCAACCATTGCAGCTGAAAAATTTGGGTCGAGAGTGGTGAGTTTGGCATCCAGATCACCTTCATCCGTAGTTATCAAGCTAAATTGGGTTCCTAT
>DCMX01000152.1 GCA_002321855.1 Fidelibacterota bacterium UBA1611
ATGATAGTTTTTATGAATCATTTGTTTGTACTCCTAAAATATTGGAAAAAACCGAACAAAATATCAAAGATGAGTTCAATGAGCGTTTTAAGAAAGTATTTGAAGATATTAAAAAGCTTAAATTTCTACATCGTAATGTGATTTCAGCTGACTTCAAAAGTGGAGCATTTAAAATCATATTTGAAGATGGAGTCAATAGTACAGATCCAGATATCCAGAAGTCATTGCATATCGCAATGGATATGCTTGGTGAGGCTGGTATGCGAGTAGCCTGGTTGGATTGGAAGAACTATGAAAAGCTCCTGGATGATATATTGGCTAGTGATTTTAAAATTTTAGTTCCTTTGACGATCTTTTTTATGGTCGGTAGTTTATTCTTTTCATTCCGAAATATCTTTGGAATGCTGCTCCCATTATTTACAGTAACTATTGCCGGGTTCTGGGTTGGTGGAATCATGGGCTACTTTGATATTCCAATCAATATTGTTACAATCAGCTTGCCCGTAGTGATCATGTGTGTGGGCAATGATTACGCTATTCACTTTCTCAATTTTTACTTTATAAACAGTCGTGAAAAGCCAGAGGCCAGTAAAAAAGAAATCATAATAATGGCTTTGCATCATTTGACGGTTCCTCTCTCAGTAACAAGCTTAACAACCATTATTGGATTTAGTGCTCTTGCTTTTAATGAGATTCCTGCAATTCGCGAATTTGGTATTTTTTCAAGTTTAGGAGTGCTTATCTCCATTATTTTAACATTGACTACGTTACCGGCGATCCTGTTATTATTGCCTAAGCCTAAACTCCAGACTTCAAGTGAAAGTGCAACTCCAAAAAAGAATGGATTGGATTTAATGCTTGATTTATTTACAAAATTTACAGAAAAATATCCTTCAAAAATCATTTGGTCTTGGGGGGTACTCTGCCTTATTATGTTAGTTGGAATTGGGCTTGTAAAAGTGGATGGAGAAACTTTAGCTTTATCGGACGATCATCCCTTTGTGCAAGACCTCCGCTATATTGAAGAGAATTTTACAGGTCGTCACTCCGTTACAGTTATTTTAAAAAGTAAAAATTCTACTAATGAATTCAAAACAGCCAATGTCATACTGTCTCTTCAACAAATAAACGACTGGGCCTTGCAAATAAACGGACCTAATGAAGTTGGTGATATACCTGATCTGTTAGTTAATCGAGTGAATACAGTCGCAGAATATATAGATATGCATCGACTGGGTCTGGATAACATGAAAGACAAAGAAGTACGTACTTATTTTGACAGAACTGCGGACCGTTACGGATTTCCTACCTTTTTAAGTAATGATCAATCCATGATGATGGTTGTTATTGACTTTACAGCACTACCTGTACCCTCACAAATCGCCTTTATGGATCTGGTAAAGGAAAAAACACAGGAGATGTTCCCTGAATTTTCTATTCGATTGACGGGTGAAACTTTGCTATCCGCAGAATCTCAAGACAACATTATTTATGGTCAAATCCAAAGTATCACTCTTGCGTTGATATTCATCTTTGTTATTCTTTCAGCTCTGTTTCTCTCCATAAAGATGGGAGCTATTTCAATCTTACCTAATTTAATACCCCTTCTTATCTTTTTTGGAACATTAGGTTTACTAGGAATATCCATCAGTGTCACCGTTTCTATGATTGCAGCTATTGCTTTAGCAATTGGAGTCGATGACACCATTCACTATCTTTCCCATTACAATGAAAACCTGAAGAAGGTACGAAATGAACAAAAAGCAGCCATTCTAACAATCCATGAAACTGGTAGACCAATGTTCTTGACAACTGTTTCACTTGGGCTTGGTTTTATCGTTTTCATTTTATCGGACATGAATAATCAACAGGTCTTTGGAGTTCTTATGGCTTACACCTTTACTATTTGCCTGATCTGTGATATGAATTTTCTACCCTCTGTTATGTCCAGGATAAAAATGATTACCGCATGGGATTATATTGGGTTGAAGATGAGTGATGAAATGATGAAAGCAATCAGCTTGTTTAAGGGTTTAACTGTCCGAGAAGCCAAGTTAGCTACTCTTATGGCATATGTTACAGAAGTCAAAAAAGGAGATACAATTTTTAGAGAAAATGATTTTGGACACGAACTCTTCATAGTTATGGAAGGAGAAATTAATTTCCATCTCGACAAGGAATTCCATAAATCCCCTGAGCATTTGGCTAATTTCAAAATGGGGGATAGCTTCGGTGTTATGGGTCTCTTTGGAAAAACTAAACGTTTAGGAACCGCAACTGCAGTTAAAGACAGTAGTATGCTGGTTCTGAATATTGATCATCTGATTATGAAAATACTCAGCCGTTATCCTAAAATAGCAATCAAGTTGTTTGAAAATCTCGCAGTACACATTTCCCTGCAAATAAAAAAAGGTAGAAACCAATTAATTGAAGGAAAATCCAGGCTACTCACAGAAGCCAGGGAAAACCCGGATAAATATTTGGAAGTTTTGGTAAAATTAGTGGACGACATCATTGCAGACGGGGTGATTAGCATTGAAGAGCAGGAAGCGCTGGATCGCTTGATCTATGCGGATGGTGTAGTTAGCCAGGGAGAACAGGAGCAATTGAATCGCATTCATATGATGATAGAAAAATCATTGCTGAAAGAAGAAAAACCACTGCATATATTGATTGATGAGATTATTGACGATGGTATCATAACATTTGATGAAAGAACCATTCTCAATAAACGTATTTATGCTGATCATCACGTTGATGAGGACGAGAAAAAACAACTGAGTCGACTCAACAAACTTATTCAAGATGGTAAAGTTCATGAAGAAAATCCTGTATATCAAGGAATCTTTCAAGGTTTTACTTCTACCCAAATACAATGGATGAAAGAAAAGTTTCCCTCAAAAGAACTCGCTCCTGATACCTTTGCCTTTCAAAATGGAGAGGATGTAAAGGATATGTTAATTGTCTTAAAAGGGAAACTCACCCTCAGTAAGGAGCTGTTTGGAAATAAACTTCCCATAGCTACCGTTTTTGAAGGAGATGTCATTGATACCAAAGCAGTATTCTGTGGAGAGGATAAACGAAACGTTGATGCGATAGTTCTTGAGCAAGCAGAAATAATGCGCATTAGTCGTGAAGAAATGAACTGGTTGAGTAAGAACAAAGTAAAACTAGCTGCAAGATTATATTACAATTTGTTGTGTAAATTATCTGAAGAACTGTCACATACTATGAAAGAACTACAATCCTCTAATCAATAAGAATCCAGTAAGAAGATAGTGTCATTTCATAATAGAAGGCCTATACAAAAGGTTTCATAAGCATCTTGATATGTAAAAACGTTTAGATCTTTTGTAATTCTGTATGAGGTAATGATGAATATATTGTGGGCAGAGTGTTTTTCCACTTTTCCTGATCCACAAATCAGTGGCATAAACTGGTTGACGTTATCGTTCAGGCTGTGAGTGCTGTGATCGGAGGTTGTGAAGTTTGGGAACAAATCGAGGAGTTTGCTTTGACCAAACAGGCATGATTTAAAATAATACTGAAATTACCTCACTGTATTCCTTCACAATCTACTATTCGTTGAGTTTTAATTTAATGAATTCCAAAAAACATCAAGAATGTTAGCACGATTGGTAGAGGGGATTTGAGAAGAGTTTACTCAGGATATTATCTCGATTGATGGCAAAACCCTTCGTCGTTCCCTCGACAAATCAGCGGGAATAATAGC
>DCMX01000229.1:0-2425 GCA_002321855.1 Fidelibacterota bacterium UBA1611
TTTTAATCAAAAATTATTAATTGATGAGGGAAAGAATATGCACAGTTAAAATCGGGAATGATTCTTACATTGGAGTATAAATTGTTTATGAATATAATTTTTTGTTTGAGCGGGTAAAGTTGGAGGGTGTCTGACTGTGAAGAATTAGTGGGGGTTACCCACAGGACGTTGAAACTACTGATATGTAATTAATATCAGTGCTGATAGTCACCTAACAAACATTAATACCGAGAAGCTTTATTGATTTAATTGCTCGATGGGCATCATCAATTAAAACTTTCTTAGGTGTTTCAAACCATTCATCAGGATGTAGTTTCCGAGCAATCCGAACATGTGCAATAGCATCCTCAAGTGTTGGATAGTTCTGTTCATGTTGAAGATGCAAGTACAATGCAACCAACGCAACAGATCTACTGCGTCCTCCCCGACAATGTACCAAAATGTTCCCTCTTTCTTTCACTGGGTAAGATTGTCTTTCAGGCATTCGTTGCTCAAGTACACTTTTTAGAATTAAATATCCCCCAAGCATCATTTCCGAGGCATTTCCCACATCGTCTACCAGCCCGATTTTATGGCTCCTGAAAGGAGCATTTCCAGTTAACAATTTACCTTTTTCATAAGTTGAATTTTCTTTGGAAACGTAATTAATATCAAGGTTTACGGCACAATTAATTACCGTAGTGATACCTAGTTGCCTAATATTTTCTAAATCACTTGCACCCTCTGTACAACTTATATATAGAGAAACACTATCGGGACCAATTCCTTCAGAAATCAAGCTAAATAATGGTCTATCAATAATAGGTGTAGTCATGTTTATATACTAATTTTATGTGATCTGATCTTGAAATCAAGGCTCCATTAATTTTTTAATTAACAATTGTACGTAGTATCCCAAAACCACTTGATAGATCAAATGTTATCAGCATAATCTGATTTCTGATCACACTAACGTTATGAAATTGAAACTTCAAAAATACTCGTATTAAATTATTTTTTGACTCAATCATCAGCCTCCACAATATATTTCCTATCTCCCTTAGAATTAAGAGTTATAAATAACCAAAAGTCTTTAGGCAAATCATGATCTTTTGGCTACTCCACAGGTATTATTTCACGATCAAGTACCTAGGAGTTTGCTAAGCTCCTTAATTTTAATAGAGTTTCTCAACGCATATGAGAAAAATATACAAAAGCAACCAACTGGGCATTTATGCCCAGTTATTAATCAATACCAATTCTAACGTGAATAATAAATTCGCCAAAAATCTTGCCAGTCCTGACGTTTATCGAAATCGTCACCACCTGTCTCAGCAACATGCGGCGTTAAACGTCCCTTGAGAGCTACAACACCTGAAAGTTCTTCCGGATGGGCTGGAACAGCATCATTTCCAGACATCTTCCCATCACGAGTCATAGGTCCTACGCCCTCTTCTGTCATCATGAAATGAAGGAACAACTTCGAGGCATTAGGGCTATCTGTGCCGTTAGCGATCAGACCAAATCCCGGCTTATAATAGCCAATATAAGGTTGAATATCCTTACATATCGCCATCTTCAAGCCACCTTCTCCAACATCGCGAAACTTAGCAGAAGACAAGATTCCAAAAAATGGGTTTTCCTGCCCCTGGGTTCCAACAGCTTCCGCAATTTTTGAATGACTTCCTACTAAAAGTGGTGCATTCTCAGCGATAGCTTTAACCCACTGTTTTGTAGCTGACATTTCGCTCCGATCAATATCACTTCCAAAATGAGCTTTATAAGCAGACGCAATCTGATCATCCCAATGGGTTTCCATTTGGTTAAACCAATCCGGTAAAGACGGATAACGCAAAGGATCCGATAGAGCAACCCGGCGATTCCATTTTTCACCAGCTAATTCCCAGATATTATTAACCGGACAAACATCAGTATTCTCATTATTAAAAGACCAAACAGATGGATCTCGCCAGACAACCAATGGATCTTTCGAAAGATCATTAATTGTGGCGGCCTGATCTGGAGGTGTCCAACTTGATACCATATCCGAGCCAAGCAACTGCGCCAAAGTAGCTCCCGCGTCACTTGAAATAATAACATCCCCTACTATATTTCCAGACTGGGCTTCGCGAACCACAGCCTCTATCTGGGCAGCCCCCTTAATCTTGGTACCAACTGCTTCGATTCCATACTTTTTAGTAAACGCTTTTGCGGCCTTCTTAATTTTACTCGTACTAGAATAAATTGTTATCCCAGATTCAGTTTTTGCTGATTTAATTAATTCATCAAGATTGAAGTCCTCAGCCATTCCACTTCCAGCAATCAAGAACATAAAAAGCCCCAGAAAGACTGAGATATTCATCAAACAGTTAAACGATCCAAATTTTGTTTTCATAATAATTCTCCATATTGTTATTGTTTCTTTTAAAATAGTTTTCTGCAAAAC
>DCMX01000229.1:2776-2979 GCA_002321855.1 Fidelibacterota bacterium UBA1611
AAGTCTCGGCTAAATAATTGAAAAATTATTTCCTTCTTCACCTAAAATTACAAAATTTCCTCCAATTTTATATTCACATCCATTATCACAACAAAATACAACAGTAACCACTGCCACAGAATTTAACAAGATAAATCTATCACCTGCCATACCAGAAGCATAAAGTTTTCTGCAAAACTCCTTATTTTATATTTTTCAAGTCT
>DCMX01000180.1 GCA_002321855.1 Fidelibacterota bacterium UBA1611
GGATTTGCAGAAAGGAAAAACTCTACCGTATCGATCCCTTTCGGATTGCCCATATGCAATTCATTATTGTAATCAACAAAACCATGGTCTGATCGTTCCTGGCCAATCCGGATCTCAAAGTGTGCGCCCGGCATGTTCAACTCTTCCATTGCACCCTCTATTTTTGATGATAAATCATTGGATTTTTCTTTCCGTTTCTTATGAACTGAGATTGCAGTCATAGAAAACATTTTTTCCTTTTCTTTGATAATCTCAATCAATGCTTTTTCAGATTGCTCAGGGTTTTTTAAAGTTTGTAATTCTTCCTGGATAAATTTTCGTCTCTCTAAAACGGACTCAATGGATCCCCCATATTTTCGTTTCAGGGTTTCTAAAGCATTGAGACGATCCTCAATTATTGATAATTCATCCGGTTCAAATTCAGACTCTGAAAGCTGGGATGTTATTTCAGAACCAGCCTCCTGCAATTGAATGATCGAGCTTTTTAAAAGATCAGTGATCTTGGTTAATTCTAAATCATATTTTTCTAAGGACGCTAATGCCTGAACAGTATTTGACAACTGATCCAAAAGGGAATGATCTTCCGTAGATAGTTTGCTGTGTGCTTTCTGGAGTGTGCGCAATATTTCTTCAATATGGCTCAGCTTTTTATATAATTGGTCAAACTTGAAATCTTCGCCAATTTTAGGATCAACTGCATCAATTTCAGTAGCCTGGAATTTTAGGAGGTCTAACCGATCCCGCGTCTCTTCAGCAGATTGGTGTAAACGATCCAGTTTTGACCGTAGATCGTTCAATTCCCTGTAGGTGTCTTCAAGGGAATTTACTTCACGTTCATGGCCGCAGTATCGATCCAGATAATCAATGTGCCTGTTGCTGTCTAAGATCAACTGCTGATCATGCTGCCCATGGAAATCCACCCGTGTTTCATTCATTTTTATAAGGTTCGCCAAGGTAATAGGTTCATCATTCTGATAGGCCTTGGTACGGCCCTGGTCAGAAATAAGACGTCGGATTTCCCGGTCTTTAAACTCCGTTTCTATCACAGCCCTTTGTGAACCATTACGAACCATGATTTTATCTGCTTTGGCTCCCAGGGAGACGCTCAAAGCTTGCAGTAATATAGATTTTCCAGATCCTGTTTCACCGGTAATCACAGTTAAACCAGGTTTAAAATTGATATCAATCTCATCAATGATGGCAAAATCTTTAATATACAACCGCTGAATCATGATGGTTTTTTATACAGCATTGAACCGGTAAATACACCGCAAATTACACCAATTCCATCTGCAATAATATCATAATGGCTTGGAAATCTTCCGGGGATCATGGATTGCCAGGCCTCATCTAGACACCCAAAAAGAACACCAAAGACTGGCAGCACGAACACAGGGTCCTTTAAATCAGAATGATAAGCTCTATACCCCAGCCATCCCATAACAGCATATTCTGCCACATGAAGTAGTTTATCCCAGGTCAGGACCAGTACAGCCGGTACTGCGTCTCCAGGAATACTGGACCCAGCCAGGATCAGCACCAAAAATGAATAAAAGTGATATTTAGGATTGTTCAAATTTAGCAATCAATCCTGGAATGTTTTCAAGCAGATCCGATGCGATCTGTCCTCTAAACCCTTTTTCAGCCACCAACATATCCGATGCTTTTCCATGAATGAATGCACCCAACGATGCTGCTTCATAAAAATCTAGCCCCTGAGCAATTAGACTGGCAATCATCCCTGCAAGCACATCACCGGTGCCGCCTGTTGCTAGTCCTGGATTTCCTGATGTATTGACCCTGGCAGCTTTACCATAAAAAGTGCAGGATGGTACCTGCTTCACCAGAGCCACATGTTTAAACATTGCCATGATTCCACTCATCACATCTGGGAAGTCAGAAATAAGCAAATCAGTTCTTTCGCCGCTTAACCTGGCTAATTCGCCCAGGTGGGGAGTGATCAGCAGTGGAAATTCTCTAGCATTTAACTTTTCCAGTTTACCAGAAAATGGAAACAAACCATCTGCATCCAGGATAAGCGGTTTATTGATCGACTGTACCAGCTGCCTGATCAACTCCTGTGTTTCTAACTCACGGCCCAGCCCCGGCCCCAAAACAACAGAATCGGCCCAATCCACTTTTTCCATAATTGGATCGAAATGATCTCCACTTAATACACCGGAATTACCATCTTCAAGGGACAAGGTCATCCCCTCTATGATTGAACGCTCATAGATCTCATTTAAGGATGATGGTGCTGTCGTGATGGTTAATCCAGCACCGCACCGTAACGCACCAAATGTGGCCAGCATCGCTGCACCGGTCATTCCCCTGGACCCGGCAATAACCAATACTTTTCCGGAAGAATATTTATGGGCATCAATGGCAGGTTTATGAAAAAATTCTTTTGACTGTTCACTGGAGTATAAGGTCCATTCCAGACCTGGCAGGTCTAATTCGTCTAATTCCGGGAACCCGATCTCTCCCACAGTCACATTTCCGGAATGGTCTGGACCATTCCGGAAAACCATTCCTGTCTTACAACCTCCGAAAGTCATAGTTGCATCTGCCTTAACGGCCCGCAAATGAAGTGTGCCGGAATTTCCATCCAAACCAGATGGAATATCTATGGACAATATTTTTGAAACAGTTTCATTGATCCAGTCTACGTAGGGAATAAGATCCTTCCGTAATTCTCCTTTAAACCCGGTTCCAAGGAGTCCGTCAATAACCAGGTCTGGTTTTTTAAACTCGGGGATATGACTTCCAAACGTGACAGGGATTCCCAACCCTTCACACTTCAGGTAATAATGTAAAGAATCATTCTTAATTTCCTTTTTATCAGGTATAGAATGGATTTGAATCTGATAATTTTGTTCATTTAAGATGACTGCAGCTGCAAATCCATCCCCGCCATTATTTCCTTTCCCGCACAAAATCAAAATGGCTGGGTCATGAATATCCGATGTCATTTCCAGGGCCTTTTCAGCAACACGACGCCCCGCATTTCCCATAAGCCTTTTTCCCGGGATATCCAGTTCAGCCATGGAGATCCGAT
>DCMX01000182.1:0-491 GCA_002321855.1 Fidelibacterota bacterium UBA1611
GATTTGGTTAAATCCCAATCTTGGTTATGAAGATTTTCAGCCCTTGACGCAGGGCTTACAGGCAATACATCCTCATGTAGATGAGTTTTTACCTATCCATAATCTGAATAGCCTAACAGATTTAGTAAACCATCTTTCCAACCTAAGTAAACGGAGCAGTTTTAAAGCACTGGCATGATTATTTCCGCTACGATTCTTGCTGCTGGAGGATCATCACGTATGGGGGATGAAAATAAACTGTTGCTGCCTTTTAATGGAGACCTGGTCATTAATCGAATTTGTCATACGGTTCTTAATTCAGGATTGAAACCAGTGATCGTAGTCACAGGATTTCAGCATAAGGCAGTTGAAAAAGCTTTGCCAGAATTGATAGATCAAATAGCGTATAACCCCAATTGGGAACAGGGTATGGCTGGATCCATATATACGGGGATGTCATTATTGCCTGATACGGTTGATGGTAATATGATAGTTTTAGGTGATATGCCCCT
>DCMX01000182.1:839-3975 GCA_002321855.1 Fidelibacterota bacterium UBA1611
ACACTCAAGCAATTAATAGAACAATTTTGTGTCCATGAGGGCAAACAGATCATTTACCCTGTTTATTCAGGACAACAGGCAAATCCGGTTATATTCCCAAGGAAATATTTCAGTGAAATACTTTCTTCTACAGGGGATAGGGGTTGTAAAAAAGTACTCAAACAGTACCCTGATGATGCTACAGGAATTTCAATAGATTCTGAGGAGGTCATTCTTGATTGTGATACAAAGGATGACTATTTTCGAATCATATCGCAAAATTGAAACAATGTCTAAACATAAAGATCTTATCCAAAAGATGGCGATTCTTGAATCCGCAGAAAAACCCTATGCCATTGCTTCGGTTTTCAGTGTTACTGGTTCATCATCGGGCAAAGTAGGTGACAAGGCTCTTTTTGATATTAACGGCAACCGGATTATCGGGTATGTTGGGGGAGGGTGTATTGAAAACCGCATCGCAGCCACAGCAAAAGAAACTTTAATAGATGGCGTACCCAGAACGGTGGAAATTGACTTGGACAGTGATGAAATGAACATGGGTATTCCGTGTGGAGGATATATGTCAGTAATTGTAGAACCGCAAATGGTCAATCCAACTTTACTCATTCGTGGTATGGGTAGAGTAGTGGAGGTTTTATGTCAAATAGCCTGCTTGCTGAAATTCAAAGTTGTAGTTCAAACAGATGAAAATGAAAAAGATCGTTATCCCGAAGCAAATAAGATCATAACGGAACCATTGGAACTGGAAGATATTGATTTTAAAGTGGATTACTTCATCTTGGCTACCCACCACCGTAACGATGATAAAATTACCTTTGATGCCCTGAAAAAAGGCATTCCCTATGTGGGAGTGGTTGCGAGTGCTAAAAAAACAGGAATTATCAAAAGTTATTTAGTTGAAAATGGTATTTCGGCAGAAGAGCTTGATAATTTCTATGCACCCACGGGGCTGGACCTCAAAGCACAAACCCCGGAACAGATTGCCCTAAGTATTCTATCCGAAATGGTAATGTTAGACAATGAGGGTAGCGGAGTACAAATGAGGACACTGGTTCCTGATGGAACAGATGAAGAGACTTCATCATAAGCGGTTATTACATTTTAGGTTTTTTTGATTAGTACTATCTATGAATAAACCAATCTATTTGGATAATCAGGCAACCACTCCTTTAGACCCCGCCGTCTTGGAAGCCATGTTGCCCTATTTAAAAAATAAATTCGGGAATGCCGCGAGTATCCATCATAGATATGGACGTGAAGTGAAAGAAGCTGTGGAAAACTCCCGAAAACTTCTGGCGGAAAGTATTCAGTGCCGCCCCAGAGATATCATTTTTACCAGCGGTGCCACGGAATCCATTAACCTGGCTATCAAAGGAGTTTGCAGAAAATATCAGAACAAAGGTCAGCACATTGTTACTCAACAGACAGAGCATAAAGCAGTTTTGGATACCTGTGCTGCCATGGAACAAGCGGGCTGGCGGGTAACCTATCTTCCCGTGGATGCAGAAGGGTTTGTATCACCACAGTCTGTTTATAACGCCATTGAAAAAGATACGGTACTGGTTACGGTCATGCATGCCAATAACGAAATTGGGACTATTCAACCCGTGGCAGAGATCGGTGCAATTTGCAGACAGGAAAATGTGTTCTTCATGGTGGATGCCTGCCAATCTTTCGGAAAACTGGATATTGACGTGAATGAGATGAACATAGATCTGATGGCGGCTACGGCCCACAAAATATATGGTCCAAAAGGAGTCGGATTCCTGTATATCCGTCAGAAAGGTCCAAAAGTGAGGCTTGAGATGCAAATGGATGGCGGTGGGCATGAACGGGGCTTTCGTTCCGGAACTTTAGCTGTGCCGCAAATAGTCGGGTTTGCAAAAGCAACAGAGCTTTCTATAGATCGAAAGGAAGAAGAAAACCACCGGCTTGGTTCTTTTAGAGATAAAATGTTTCAAAAAATAAAAAGCTCCCACCCAGACATAATTTTGAATGGGAGCCTGGAACAGCGACTGGCGCATAATCTGAATCTATGTTTTCCTGGGCTGGAGGCAGAGTCCCTGATCATGAAAATGAAGGGTGTAGCTTGCTCCACAGGCTCAGCATGCAGCAGTGCAAATCTTGAACCATCTCATGTGATGAAAGCCCTGGGAAGAAATAATGAAATGGCTCATTCTGCAATTAGGTTTAGCCTTGGAAGATTTAATACGGAAAAAGAAATTGACATTGCCATTGAAGAAATTATCAATACTGTTTCATTGATCAAGCAAAAATCACTGCAACACCGTTTGGTCAATGGTTAAATTAGACAGTGAAATGATTTCATTAGAGAAAAGATTAATGAATTAGTCATTTTCGGTTTCTCTTAGCCTAAAAACCTAAGTCAATACTTTTGATAGGGTTTGCGGCCGGTACGGTTCTGATGGAAACGTCAGGATTTGCTCCCGATTCCTGCGCACATGCGGGATGAATTGGAATGAGAATGGAAAAAACAACACATATTCAAGCCCCAGGGTTTCGCAACAGGCTGTCTGCGAAATCACCCATTACCGATCGCTTCGGTCGCACCTTCAATTATCTCCGCCTTGCAGTTAATGAATATTGCAATCTTCGGTGCATTTATTGTATGCCGGAAGAAGGTGTTCCGTTCAAGGTTAAAGAAAAACTCCTCACAACAAAAGAGATCTTTAAACTCATCAGGATCATGACGGATATGGGTGTTTCAAAGATCCGTTTTACCGGTGGAGAACCACTGTTGCGCAAGGATATTCCTGATCTGATTCATTATGCATCGGAAATATCCACTGTTGATTCTGTCAATTTAACGACCAATGGACTTCTATTACCCGCGTACCTGGAAGGCCTTGAACAAGCGGGGTTAACCGGAATCAATATTAGCCTGGATACTCTAAATACTGAAAAATTTAAAGCTATTACCCGGCGAAATGGTCTGGATAAAGTCATAGAAGGGCTGGATATGGCAATTAAATCAAATATAGGATCGATAAAAGTGAACGTGGTGGCAATGAGGGATTTCAATGATAATGAAATCCTGGATTTCGCTGAGTTAACCAATGAGAATGACATTACTGTCCGGTTTATTGAACTCATGCCCTTTGATGCGCACCAGATC
>DCMX01000096.1:0-1402 GCA_002321855.1 Fidelibacterota bacterium UBA1611
ATTTTTTTTCTATAACGATAATGCTATAAGAAACACCATTTTTTACAAGTAGGATCTTATGAATGAATTTTATCTCGATCAGATGACACTGATCTCGGAATAAAACTCAGGTTGACGGCTCTGGATACGGTCGTTATAACGATTCAACTTTTTTTCCCTTGCCAAAGAAAGAACCAATTCAGCCGAACAGGCTCCTTCATCATCATAGGATGCTTCAGCCAATAATTCTCCCTGTGGCGAATATATAATGGATCGGCCGATATATTCGATAAGACGACCGCCCCTGTCCTCCTTGCCAATACGATTAGAAGTGGCTGTATAAACACCATTCCACAAAGCGTGATAACGCATGGCATCCGGACACCAAGATAGCACCAGATTTGATGGATGAAGAATTAATTCAGTACCCTGCAGAGCAAGGATCCTTGCGGATTCAGGAAAGAACCAATCAAAACATACCATGAGACCCAGTTTTCCTATCGGAGTATCGTACACTTTCAAAGAACGATCACCAGGAAGAAAGAATAGGGTCTCCCTGTTGAAAAGATGGATCTTCCTGTAGGTACCTATAAGTCCATCCGGCCCAATAAGGTTTGCAGAATTATAGACCCCTTCAGAAACTTTTTCGGCAAAGCCGTAGGATATGTAACAGTTTCTTTCAAGTGAAAAGTCCATGAATCGACGTGCATAATTACCATGAGACTCTTCTGATAGATCTTCTACCTCCCGAATATCATTAAAATTATAACCGGATAGGCAGAGTTCAGGCAACACATATATATCACCAGGCTCGCGCTCCATGAGCTCCATTGCCCTATTGAAATTGAATTCCGGGTCACCAAATCGACAATCCCATTGAACTGCAACGACCTTCATAGTATTCTCCGATCTATTAATTTAACTGATATGATCATTGTAATTAGCACAGCTCCCAGGCCGTAAATTTATCTTATCCCACGATACTGTTGGAGAATCGTGATCATGTGCATTAGATTACGGGATCTGAAGGAAACCATTCTCCTTGCTCTGCTTCTTTTTCCTCGACATCTTTTTGATACCTTATATTCACTTTCAAATTGTTCTAATATTACTTCGTTACCTATAATAATTCCATAACCTGATCACTGGTCTTTTTGGTCATAACATAAGTAGGTACCATTTGTGAGCATAACGATAAAACGACCGCACTTATTTATTCCATCATATTCTATTCGCATTCTCCTTCTAACCATTCTGTGACCCCGTTAGTCTCCGCATAACAATCATTATCATATGTTTTCCCATCACACCCGCATACAGGTGCATACACCTCATAGCACGATGCATCCAGATCGATCTTTCTTTCATTGATACACTCTATTGATTGGTCATCAGTACAAGAGAAGATCAACATCAACAATAA
>DCMX01000096.1:1783-2902 GCA_002321855.1 Fidelibacterota bacterium UBA1611
AAAAACCCGCTCATTGTCGGGTATTATAAAAAGGCGTAGGGTAAAATTCTGTCTGTGATCAATATTGACGGTCCTGTATTTATTGGCAAGAATTGATAGCGGGAATATTCATTTAATTACATTCGATCTTACTACCAAATTCATCCCAGCAGTATTGAGAGATCAACTCACCTAACTCTAGGGTCACCTCCATCT
The DNA here is from genome assembly GCA_002321855.1 of Fidelibacterota bacterium UBA1611. Taxonomy (GTDB): domain Bacteria; phylum Fidelibacterota; class Marinisomatia; order Marinisomatales; family UBA1611; genus UBA1611. The sequence goes on from DCMX01000096.1 coordinate 1,979, forward strand.
TCTTTTGACCATTTTCGTGCCAAATAGTCCATATTCCATCCTCTTTACCAGCTTTATAATATCCTTCTTGCCACTTTTTCCCTGTTTTATAGACCATAGTATTTTTTGCTAACATTATATCATGATCTACATTCCCTATGGCGGCATCAGGGTCCCTTTCGTTCTTCTTTATATCATTTTCATAAAAGTATGTCCATTTTCCGTATTTGTCGCCATTCTTATAGTTTCCTTTTGATCTGGTTTGACCATTCTCATGCCAATATGTCCATACTCCATCTTCTCTACCATTCTTCAAACCACCTTCATCTCTCCTTTTTCCATCATCATACAAAGAAAAGACATCACCTGAATAGGGTTTATTGGTGTTCTTTGTATAAAATATCATATCAGTATCTTTTACTAACATTTTTTTATAGTCGACCGGCTCCTTAACGATCACCGTGACATCAATAGGCTTAGAACATCCAACAACAAGTAACAAAAGAATTAGAAAAATGCGTCCACACACAGCATGAATCTACCACCTCCACAAACAAAAAGCCCCGCAACTTAGCGGGGCTTTTTGTTATTAATGATCAGATCCTATTCTATTCAACTTTCCATCATTTTTCTGCCGATCAATACTTGCCAAACAAGATTCACTATCTGACCAATACTGACCCCAATGAACATAGGCATTATGGTTGCTGCGCTATTTTATTCTATCGTGAAAAGAGTGTAAGAAAATAAAACAGCAAGGATCGCATTTAATGCGGCTACCCCTTGCAAAAATAAAACGTTTATATACCCCGTGTTAGATAATGCCAGGGAATATATTGCTCCTCCTATCCAGCCCATTGTTCCAAAAGTGAAGAACAAGCTCATTTCTCTCATGAATATCTCTGTTCCCAGTTGTGCATTGTCTGCACCGGAGACGATAGCAAT
>DCMX01000096.1:3237-3551 GCA_002321855.1 Fidelibacterota bacterium UBA1611
TCCAATGACCAGACCAACTTGGCCAAAAACAAATAAGAATGTCCCAAGCCCCAGGAACGCATCTGTTTCCTTCTCCTGCATCAGTCCATTCAGTGTATAGACCCCAAATGCTACGAGAGCCACTGCAATAGAGGTTACGAGCGCATAGGCTAAACTCTCACTACCTCCAGCAATAACGTTCTGTGCAAAATAACTATAAACATTGGCGCCTTCTTCAGGTGGTCCACCTACCATGATCTGTAATGCAAAAGGTATAAAACCAAGTATACCGCCACCGAGAAGACAAACACCACCCAACCTGCTTACTGACATTG
>DCMX01000025.1 GCA_002321855.1 Fidelibacterota bacterium UBA1611
GGGGTTTTTTGTTTGTGGATAATTTAGTATATCAGAATCATGTTAGATTCGGATATTCCGTGAAAAGAGGAGCCCATTATAATTAATTAAGTGGATCAAGAACAAAGATGAAAAGAAGAAAGTTTATTAAAAATGGATTGGTGGGAACAATTGCAGCAGGAATGACACCAATATCATTATTAACAGGTAGGGATTGTGACCTAACTAATTCGGATATACTTGGACCTTATTGGATAGAGGATCATCCGTATCGTACAATTCTGGCAGACCCTGACGAACCAGGAACACGTGTTTATATCTCTGGAACCGTGATAGAGAACGATTGTGAAACACCTATCCAAGATGCGATTGTGGATGTTTGGCATGCAAACGACAACGGGTGTTATACCTTATTCATGGAGTGTGGTACGGGAAACCCGGAAGAAGATCCTTATAATTTGCGGGGTCAAATGCTCACCAATGAAAATGGAGAATATGCCTTTGAATCTATATGGCCTGGATATTATGGCACCCGTCCTAAACATTTCCATTATAAGATCACGACCCCGAATGGGTTAGAACTTGTTACACAATGCTATTTCGAAGGAGACCAACTCATCAACGCACAGTGGGAAGAAGATCATTCAGGACAGATCATCCCCTTAGAGGAAACTGAGAACGGACTTATTGGCGTTTTTGATATTATAATGGATGAAGAAACAACACAGGTAGGAATTTATAATGAAGTGCCCCCAGTTGCTGAAATACCTATTTTACATGATGCCTACCCCAACCCGTTTAACAGTTCCACCCGAATAAAGTTCACTAATTCAAGACAAGGACGTATAAGCTTAGAGATCTATGATATTTCGGGCAAGTGGATATCCCGTATAGTTGACGGTCATTTCTCTTCTGGAACCCACTCGTTCATTTGGAAAGGTATTGATACGAATGGAAGAGCTATTCCTTCTGGCTCATACTTGGTTGTGATGAAGCACGCTGGGTTCACCGCGTCAAAAAAGATAATTTATTTAAAATAGATAGACCATCTTCTACTGGAAAAGTCATCATTAAAATACTATTGTATGACAAACATAAAGCTCGCTCAATAGCGGTTTTTTGTTTATGGGGTCGTGGGCAGTTTTGAATATATATTAAAAAGATAAATTGGATCGAAATGAAACATTATTTTTTACTTTATAATATCTTTTTAAGAAAAAGGTTCCCGGGATCAATTATAATAGTTACAGGTATTTTTATATCCATTACCTGTCAAGTACCTTATGACCCAGCCGACCTAATACTTCGTAATGGAAAAATAGTAACAATGGATGATCGGTGGCCTCAGGTTTCTGCATTAGCTGTAAAAGGAGACCGGATTTCTGCTGTCGGGAGCGATCGTGACATGCTTCGTTATATCGGGACCGAAACACAAGTGATAGACCTAAAAGGGATGTTGGCCATTCCAGGATTTATCGAAGGACATGGTCACTTTTATTCATTAGGGGCATCGCTGATTGAATTAGAACTGCGAAATGCAGAGAATTGGGATGCTATTATTACATTAGTAGCAGAAGAAGCCAAAAATAAGAAACCAGGAACATGGATCGTTGGACGAGGCTGGCACCAGGATAAGTGGGATAGGGAGCCGCAACCTAACGTGGAAGGTTTGCCAACCCACCATAAACTGAGTTCGGTAAGCCCCCAGAATCCTGTGTTTCTGAGTCATACCAGCGGTCATGGCGTATTTGTCAATCAGGCAGCAATGCAGGTATCAGGCATATCCGAAAGATCGGTCGATCCACCCGGTGGTGAGATAGTTAGAGATGAGAATGGTGAACCCATAGGCATGCTCAGGGAATATGCGGCCCAACCTGTGAGGGATGCCCTAAAAGCTTATCAAAACCAGCGCTCCGCACAAGAAGTTGAAATGAATATGCGCCAGCAGGTTCTGCTGGCAGCACAAAATGCCATCAAAAATGGTATTACCAGTTTCCAGGATATGGGTTCAACCTGGGAAGAACTTGATCACTTAAAGATCATGGCTACTGAGGGGAGTTTACCGATTCGTCTTTATATGGCCGTTCAGGAGCCTGCAGTTGAAATGGAGGAAAGACTTGCAGATTATCGGCTGGTAGGATATGGAAATAATTTTCTTACCATCCGTTGTATTGGAGAAAAGGTCTTAGATGGAGCCTTAGGAACACACGGAGGCTGGCTCCTTGAATCTTATACAGACCTTCCCAGAAGTTTTGGATTGAATGTAACCCCTGTTCCGGAGATTCGGCACTCAGCGGAACTGGCCATCAAACATGATTACCAATTGGCCATTCAGGGCATCGGGGACCGAGCGGCCCGGGAACTGTTCAATATTTATGAAGAACAGTTTACCATCCATCCAGAAAAAAAGGACCTACGCTGGCGAATAGAGCATGCCCAGGTTACTCATCCTGATGATCTGCCCAGATACTCCGAGCTGGGGGTCATTCCAGGGATCCAGGGAATATTTGCTTGTTCGGATGGCCCTTGGGTTGTAGATCGCTTAGGAGAAGAACGGACCAAGGAGCGGGGCTATGTTTTTCGTTCGATGGCTGAATCCGGTGCAATCATTATGAATGGTACCGACCCTCCTGTAGAAGAAATTGATCCTATCGCCAGTTTTCACTGTTCTATCACCAGGGAGCTTCCTGACGGCAGTATCTTTCAGCCTGAACAGCGGCTGACCCGAGACCAGGCACTGCGATCATACACGATCAATAATGCTTTTGCTGCCTTTGAGGAACATCTCAAAGGTTCTATCACTACCGGTAAACTTGCTGATATTACCGTTCTTTCAAAAGATATAATGAGCGTACCGGAAGATGAGATCCTTGAGACTGATATCATTTACACTATCTTGGGCGGAAAAATAGTTTATAAAGGGACCATATGAATCTTGAATATATTTTCAACCCGATAAGAAAACTGTTTCTACAAATATGATCGAAATACAAAAAACGAGATAAACTTTCCATTCTAATATATTCACTTTATACAATTAGGTCTTTTAGATCATTGGTGTAAAGATAGATCGTTTTAGTTACCAAGGAACAAAATATATAAAGATACTTTTCAGAATTGACCACAAGTATAACGCTGATCGCAAATGCAATGATATTCATGTTAATATTTCTTAAAGACCAATGTAACTTGCTATATATGTTACCAGAAAAAGAGTAAATATGATCATGGGCAGGACACAACCAATTTGTATTGATGATATTTATAGGTTCAGGATCCCCATGGAGCCCAATGTGAGTCCGGATGGTAAACAAGTTGTCTTTGCTGTGGAACGTATGCATAAAAAGGAAAAGGCCTACTATTCTAACTTGTATTTGGCTGGTACAAATGGGCGTGGTTCAAAACAGTTGACCTTTGGTAAACGCAATGATCATTTCCCGACCTGGTCACCAAATGGTAAGCAGATCGTCTTTATTAGGAAACGCGAAACAACCACCCAAATTTGGATCCTAACCATGAATGGTGGTGAGGCAAGACCTCTAACCAGACTACCAAGAGGAGCTGTAAGTAATGTGCGATGGTCACCCGATAGTGATAAACTCCTATTTTTATTTCATCCTTCAGGGAG
>DCMX01000065.1:0-124 GCA_002321855.1 Fidelibacterota bacterium UBA1611
GAAAGAACCCAACTGAATATGCCGAATCCCAGCTTGGAGTAAACCATCGAGTACCGTCAGCTTTAATTTGGTACTATATACCCTTCGTAAGTTCTGAAATCCTTCTCTCAAGCCTACTTCATTC
>DCMX01000065.1:444-2672 GCA_002321855.1 Fidelibacterota bacterium UBA1611
TTCATTCAGGGTAATATTTTTAGGTATCATGTATTTGAGTTTATTCAAAGCAAAAGTTTAATTACAATTATATTTTTTAGTTTTGAAATTATTCATTTATATATAACTAGAATAAAATACTCACTATCAAATGCAGAAATCCCGGTTTTATACCGGGATTTCTAAATGGCGGGAACGCCTGGGAATCGAACCCAGCTCCCAGGTCACCCTAGGACAACGGCTTTGAAGGCCGCGGGGAGCACCAGCTACCCAATCATTCCCAAATTCCAATAAATAAACAAACCATAGCGAAAGTTGACTAATTATTTCTGAGACATTGGACGATATAAAATTCTAAAATCTGTACCTAATTTTTTCTTTATTTCATTTCCAATACGTTCAGCTTCTCTCTTCGATTTGAACCGAACAATGCGAACAGCATGAAATTTCTTTCCATTCGATTCTAATGGATTGATAATTACTTCATATCCAATTTGTGAAACCTGTAGTTTAAGCCGATTAGCATTAGCTTGATTTCCAAAAGCACCTATTTGTATGACATAAGGTCTCAGTTCTGGTACTTTTATCTTCAAATCAAATACCTGGGACGCGGGTTGCTTAAATTCACTCAAACCATATTGTTCCACATCAACACCAGGATACATACTTTTTAATACCAAGGCATAGTATCTTGCTGAATCTGTCTCTCCAATAGCCAGAAAACTATTTACCATCAAATCTGTTGCCCGTTGAATCTGAATATATCGAGGATATTTGACCGGTAGAGTTCTCAGTAAAGCTGCTGCTTGTGTATATAATCCCCGAGCATAAAAATATTCACCTATCTTCATAGCAGCATCTGGTGCAAAACGAGATTCGGGAAAGTGTTCGAGTATGGACTGGTATTGCTCAACCGCTGACAAACCTTCTTTTGTTAGCAAAGCCTTGAGATATAACACATCCGGGTTGTTTGGATATTTAGATATTAGCTCTGGAAGATTTTCACGTACACCATCAACCTGCCCTTCATGAAGAAGAGATAGGTACATATCAATATTCTGACTATATAAGAATGACAAGAAAATATAAAAAAATATTTTATGCTTCATCGTTAGAAAATTTGTGTAGGTGTCCCAGAATTTCATCAATCTGGTGACCTAATTCAACTGGAGTTGAAATAGAAAGTGATAATTTTAATTTCATAACTAAAACTGCTATGTCCACATTTTCAGGTTGGATAGACCCTTCTACCAAAGTCAGTGCAGCCTGATGTTCACCTTTCTCATCTAAAACATTGGCCAATTTAATTACAGCTTCCAGGTTATTTTTGTTTTTATCCAATACCCTCCTGTAAAAATTCTCTACTTCGCTATAGCGACCCAAATCAAAAAGGGCAGATTCAATTTCATTGAAAACCATAGAAGCATTACCTGGTGAAAGTTCTGCAAATCGTTCCCAATTTTCTACGGCTTTGACTAGGTCTCGTGACTCAGCATACACATCACCAAGATAGCGGTAAGACAAACCAAGCTCTGGCGCTTGCTTTATCGCTTTTTCAAAAAAAGACTTTGCCTCATTCTTTTTCTCTTGTTTCATTTTTTCTAAACCTTTATAAACCGTATAGATAATCAATTCATTCGGATTTTTATTTCCGGTAAGTTTCTGGAGTTGCCGAGTTCGGTCTGCAGCCTGATCCCAATTCTTCTCCTGTACTGACAAGGAAAGAAGAAATTCTACTGCCCATTGGCTATGCTTATTAAGACGAAGTATTTGCTCTGCTTCTTTCCTAGCTCGGACCAGATTATTGAGTGTTTTATAATCCAAAGCCAAGGCTTGATGAATATCTTCCTGTATTTCAATTGATAGATTAGATCGAACCGTCAAGGTCTGATGGATCTTTACCGCCTGTTGTGGATTACTATCTCTGAGAATATTTCCTAGTTGTAAATAAGCATCCACATGATCAGAATCTATTTTGACAACATCACGCAAGAGACTAACGGCTTTGGTTTTATCAGCTCTCACCATGGCATTGAGTGCTTCGGTGTAGATGTTGTTTGTTCGAGGGGATTTTTGCGGTTTATAAAGAAAAAATAGCCGAACGCCTATCGCAATAATGGCCGCAGCCAGAACAAAAACAATGGGCAGTGAATTCAATGTTAAAGATCTCCATCCTCTGTATCGTATATACCTTCATCAATTGCTACATTACGTAGGTCGTTCAATTCATCTGTTAGCAGACGATTCTT
>DCMX01000065.1:3068-3447 GCA_002321855.1 Fidelibacterota bacterium UBA1611
AGAATTCCGATTGACAATGAAAAAAGAATTATTAAAAAAACTGGCACATTCACATAGGAGAAAAATAGAAGGTTCAAGTCTACCTTTTCCCCTGCATTCTGTGCCAGAAAATACACCAAGACTAAATTTATAAAAATTATGCCAAATATTTTTACGAGTCTCATTACGCTAATCTCTATTTTTTCAAAAGTTGACCATGAAGGCTAATACCTTTTGCTTCCAAAATATGAACAGGCACCATATCTTTAATTTGCACATCTTCTTTGTCAAATATCACCCATTTATTTGAGTCGGTCCGTCCCGCCAATTGATTTACAGATCGTTTACTTTCCTTTTCAGCAATAACGGACTCCACACGACCCACATAGTGCTGATTACG
>DCMX01000065.1:3778-5775 GCA_002321855.1 Fidelibacterota bacterium UBA1611
TCTAAGGTATGGAATTTTTGAGCGGCAATAATCATTTCTAATCGCATTTGTTTAACTTTATCAATTATTTGATCCTCATATTCTGCCGCCTTGGTTCCACGCCGTGGTGAATATTTAAACGTGAATGCTGAATCAAATTTTATTTCTTCCATGACATCCAAAGTTTTTTTGAATTCTCCATCAGTTTCACCAGGAAATCCCACAATAATATCCGTGCTAATCCCGCAATTGGGAACCACTTCCCTAATCATTTTAGCCAATTGTATAAATTGACCACGGGAATACGTACGGTTCATGCGTTTTAGAATCCGATCTGAGCCAGCCTGCAGAGGAAGGTGCACATGATTGCAAATATTATCATGGATAGCCATAGTTATTAATAAATCATAAGTGATATCCTGCGGATGAGGAGATGTATAGCGGATTCTTTTCAATCCCTGGGTCTTTGCAACTTCTTCAAGTAATTGATGGAATCTTATGTCTTTATAGTTGTAAGAATTGACATTCTGTCCCAATAGCGTAATTTCAACAAAACCATCAAATACTGCCTGCTCGACTTCTGCTATAATTCCTTCTAAACTACGGCTTCTTTCTCTCCCACGTGTGAAAGGAACAATACAGAATGAACAAAACTTGTCACAGCCTCGCATAATGGAGATCCAAGCATTGACTCCCTTTTTTCGATTAGGAAATAAATCCTCATAAACTTCAAACCTAGACAAAGTTGTATCAACCTGGCTATTTTGATCTTTTTCATGGCGTTTGAGTATCCCCGGTAATCTTCGATAAGAGTCCGGACCAAGAACAATATCCACATACGGTTTACTTTCCAAAAGGTCATGTTTCATACTTTGAGCCATGCACCCCAACACACCGATGACCATTTCAGGACGATTCTTCTTAAACCTATAGAAATTCCCAAGTAGGGAATGGACTTTTTCCTCTGCATGCTCCCGTATAGCACAGGTGTTGACAAAAAGCGCATCTGCGGAGTCAGGAGTTGCGGCTGCTAAAAAACCTTCGTTATTCAGAATTCCTTTTACAAGTTCGGAATCGGCTACATTCATCTGGCAACCGTACGTCTCTATGAAATACGTTTTGTTCACAAAGCTATATTATGACGAAAAAACTATTTACTTGTGTCGGTAAAAAAGTAATCCATCGGATTTTTTGGTGTACCGTAATGGTGAACTTCGTAATGAAGATGGGGTGCGGTGGATCTACCGGTATTACCAGTATAACCTAATAAATCCCCTCGCTTAATTTTTTGTCTATGTCTAACTGATATCTTTGACAAATGAGCAAACACAGTAACGTATCCATGACTATGCTCAAGTTTTATATGGTTCCCAAAACCACCAATATAATAGGCACGTTTAACTAAACCATCCGCCGGAGCATAAATTGGAGAACCTTTTGAAACAGTTATATCCTGACCTTGATGGAACCGACGCACACCGTCAATAGGATCCCGGCGATATCCAAAACCCGAATTTAAGAAACCACCTTCCACTGGACGAATAGATGGAATATGACGGATTCTATCAATATTGGATTTGACCTTTTTATAGATGGACTCATAACTCGCTAATTCAAAATTCACTTGACGAGATATTTTTTCAATATCTAATTGTAATACAGAAATCTCTCGATTCACAGCTGGTGCCAAGTTATCAAGTATTACAGACTTACCAAGCATGGTACCCCCAATACCAAGTTTACGAATGTCTTTATCAACTTCTGGCATGCCAGCATAAGTACGTACAGCCCGATCTTTTTCTTCAATTGCTATTAACTGCTGGTCTAATACACTAAGACGTGACTGGATCAACTTAAGATTCTGAGATACGGTACGATAATTCTTTTTGAATTCCTGTAAACGCTGGTCATAAAGAAATTTGCTAAAATAATCAGCACCGAAAAATAAAAAAGTTCCCAAAACCATTGTAGTAATACCCATCAATACGTAAAGCTGATATCTTGAGAAATGCCATTGG
>DCMX01000065.1:6138-18142 GCA_002321855.1 Fidelibacterota bacterium UBA1611
ATATATTGTTTTTGAGTCAACATTTGCTTCATTAGAACAATCTGCTAGGGCTAATCAATCAATATTACGTTCTATAAACGAATCATTCAACCGGTTTATTCTGACATTGGTTCCTTGTTTTCATCAGATGAATCAGTAAACATTTCTTTGTCATGAGACATATTCCCTGATTCAATATCTTCGTCTTTCAAACCGTATTCATCCTTTATTTTTTCTATTTCTAATTCATTTTTCCCTATTTGTTTATCGATTGCATTAATTTTGTTAACAGTTAAAAAAAATTCAGTATTACCCGTGAAGTTTGCCATATTCTCACTATGAGCTTGGTTATAGGTAAACCTGCCAAGTTCCTCATATATTTTAGATTTTTCTCGTTGAAGCTGATGGATGTCAATTTTAATCTTCGAAATCTTAGTAAACTCTTCTCCTTTAGCTACAGCGACACGACTTATCTCTTCGGCCTTCTCAACAGCCGATGTGCCCCACTCTTTCATATTATCTTTCAAATCTTCCCAAAGTTTATTCATAACACATTCCTATTTAATTATGGCTTCAATTCTTATCAAAATAACGAAAAATTACGAAGATTCATGGTTATTTCTATAATACTATGGAACTAATCAATTTTTATGCAATTAACAGATCGAATTTCATTCAGTGACTCTATTGATGTTATAATTGTTTCAGATACAGTTGAATCTAAACGAATAACTGCAAATGCGTTACCTTTATGACTTTTTCGACTCAATAGATAGGCGGCAATATTTATACCTGCATCACCTAAAAGAGTACCTACCTGTCCAATGACACCGGGAACATCATTATTTTCAACAAATAGCATTGTGCCCTCTTGCGGTGTAACATCCATTTCATGCCCTAACACGTTCACCAATCGTGGGTACTTTCCATCAAATATGCTTCCATCAAAACGTATGGTGCTATTTGCAACAACACTCGTAGATATCAAGTTTGAAAAATTCAATTCCGTTGTTGAATATTGGACAGTTAATTCAATACCCAATTCTTTTGCCACCGTTTCCGCATTTATATAATTGATTCGGCTTGGAACTCTTTCTTGCAGTAAACTTTTTAAAAAAGATAGTGATATAGGTTTGATTTCATCAATTCCATAGCATTCGAGAGTTATACTCTTAATTGCGCCTGCCACCATCTGGGCTTGTATACTACCTAATAATTCCGCCAAGGATAATGTTGGTTGCATTTCTTTGAGCTTTACAAAATCATTAAAAGGTATATTTATAGCATTTGTAAGGTTCTCATCAAGTAAATAGTCCCTCACCTGTTCGCAGATAGTGACACTCACTCCTTCTTTCGCTTCAGAAGTAGATGCACCCAAATGAGGAGTAAGAACTACTTTCGGGGCTTTAATCAGTGGACTATTTTTATCCAATGGCTCGGTTGCATAAACATCTATAGCTGCTCCAGATATCGTTTCATCTTTCAATGCTCTGACAAGATCTGACTCATTTATAATACCTCCTCTGGCCACATTAACAATTCTGGCGGATGGTTTCATTTTACATAACATCTCATAATCAAATAAATTCCTGGTGTAATCTGTTATGGGTACATGCAGTGTAATATAATCTGCTTTTTCGACCAAGGCATCCAAATCAACAAATTCTAATTCATCTAATTGAAATTGGTCCTCGGTCACATAGGGATCATAGCCCAATATCTTCATATTGAAGGAACGGCAACGTTTCATCACTTCTCTTCCAATCTTACCCAAACCAATAATCCCCAAGGTTTTATTCCGTAATTCAGATCCGACCAAGCTGTGACGATTCCATTGTCCTTTTCTCATCCTACTATGACCTCTGGGTATATTGCGGGACAAAGCAAGCATTAAACCAACCGTATGCTCAGCTGCACTAATTGTGTTCACATCTGGGGTATTCATGACAACCACACCCTTACGTGTTGCTGCAGGTATATCAATATTATCCACTCCTACCCCAGCCCTGCCAATAACCTGTAAATTCTCAGCTCCTTCTATGAAATTTTCCAAAATTTTAGTTCCGCTACGAATGATCCAACCATGCACATCTTTGCTTGCAGAATTTTTTTCCTCATTGGATCCCTCAGGAAGATAATGCACTTCTAAGCCACCATTTCTAAGAATCGTCAATCCACTTTCAGTAATCGGGTCGGATACTAAAACTTTCATATTACTTTTTTCTATTGGTATCTATATTTCTTTAAAATAGATATTTCATAATTGAAAAAATAATACATGCTATGACTTGGATCTGAAAAGATTTAGTGCCGATCCAGCCCTGAACCAATGAATCTGCGATTCATTATAAGAGTGATGACATTGAATTTGATGTATTGATCCATCATTGTGGATAATCTTAAGCTTGATTGGTCTTTTTGGTGCAAAACGATCCAAATCTATAAAATCAAATGTGTCATCTTCCTGGATTAAATCATAATCGGAACTATTCCCAAAAGTGATGGCAAGCATACCCTGTTTTTTGAGGTTGGTCTCATGGATTCGTGCAAAAGATCTGGCCAATACGGTTATAACCCCCAAATGCCGAGGCTCCATTGCTGCATGTTCCCGTGATGAACCTTCCCCAAAATTTTCATCCCCGACAACAATGGTCTGAATACCAGCAGATCTATACATCCGTTGGATATCTGGAACCGGTCCATAATCACCGGTAAGCTGGTTTTTTGTTTGATTGGTCTTTTTATTGAAAAAGTTCACAGCACCGGTTAAAAAATTATTAGAAATATTATCCAAATGTCCGCGATAATAAAGCCACGGACCAGCCATGGAAATATGGTCTGTGGTGCATTTTCCGATAGTCTTTATCAATAAATTCATACCCGTAATATTGTTTTCATCCCAAGGTTCAAACGGAGCCAATAATTGTAGACGTTCTGATATAGGGTTAATAATGATTTCGATATCACGACCGTCTTCAACTGGTGGCTGAAAACCATCATCTTCAACAGCAAACCCTTGGACCGGAAAATCTATACCACTTGGCTCATTTAAACGGACCTTTTCCCCATCACGATTTTCTAAAGAATCACTGATTGGATTGAAACATAAATCTCCGGCAATGGACATAGCTGTCACTATTTCCGGCGACGCAACGAACCCATGGGTATTAGGATTACCATCATTCCTTTTCGAAAAATTTCGATTAAAAGAAGTAATAATAGAATTCTTCTTCTGTTTTTCTGAACCATGTCGTGCCCACTGACCAATACATGGACCGCAGGCATTTGCCAATACAACACCCCCTATTTTCTTGAATATATCAAGGTAGCCATCTCGTTCCACGGTATAGCGAACCTGCTCTGACCCTGGAGTGACTGTGAATTCTGATCTAACTTTCAAGTTCTTATCTAATGCCTGTTGCGCGACGGACGCTGATCGGGTAATATCCTCGTATGAAGAATTTGTACACGAACCAATTAGACCAACATCCAGTTTACGAGGCCATTCATTTTCGAGCACAGTCTTTCCAAACTTTGATAAAGGTGTGGCAAGATCAGGCGTAAAGGGACCATTAATATGTGGCTCGAGTTTTGAAAGATCAATATGAATCAGTTCATCAAAATATTTTTCAGGATTAGCATATACATCATCATCACCACGCAAATTGTCAGATATTCCATCTGCAAGATCGGCCAATTCAGTACGATTCGTACTCCTCAAATACTGACCCATCTTCCCATCATACCCAAAAATGGAGGTGGTGGCACCGATCTCTGCACCCATGTTGCTTATTGTACCCTTACCAGTGCAAGACAATTTCTCGGAACCAGGACCAAAATATTCTAACACAGAACCTGTACCACCATTCACAGTTAAGATACCTGCCAATTTCAGAATAACATCCTTTGCTGATGTCCATCCGCCTAATTCACCAGTTAACTTCACACCAATTAATTTTGGGAACTGAAGCTCCCAGGGCACACCCACCATCACATCCACAGCGTCTGCACCGCCAACACCAATCGCTATCATTCCCAAACCCCCTGCGTTCACAGTATGACTATCTGTACCAACCATCATACCTCCTGGGAAAGCATAATTTTCGAGAACAACCTGATGAATTATTCCTGCTCCAGGTTTCCAAAAACCAATACCATATTTGTTCGAGACCGATTCTAAGAATTCATATACTTCGCTGTTTGAATCCTTGGCGATAGCCAAATCACTAATAGCACCGGAGTTGGCTTGAATTAAATGATCACAATGAACAGTTGAGGGGACAGCAACCCTATCTCTACCAGACATCATGAATTGCAGTAATGCCATCTGGGCAGTCGCATCCTGCATTGCCACTCTGTCAGGAGAAAATTCAACATATGACTCACCTCGAGTAAATTCCTGAGATTGATCACTATCAAAGAGATGACTATACAATACCTTTTCAGTATAGGTTAGGGGTCTATCAAGAATATCTCTTGCACGGTTTACCTTCTTTTCAAAAAGTACATAAAAAGATCGAATAATATCCAAATCAAACATATAAAAGAATTAAGGTTTGTAGTTTATTGGAACAGAAACCAAAAATATTCGTTGGAAAACCGATTCGAAAATTACCTCGATTTGATGCCAGTTTACAATGCACTTCATCAACCCAATCTGTAATTTTTATGGTATGTTTCGTTTTTTATTTACAGTATTAATTATATCGAGTGGTCTTTTTGCTTCCATAAAAACAAAGATTATTCATAGTTCACATAAAAACTTGATTATTCAAGTTGTAACTGAACCAGTAACAACGGCTGATCTATTTCCATCATCTTTTATAGTCGGTTTACCGGGCTTGAAAATTCCAAAAACACAAATCAGGTATTATGGAAAATCTCCAAATCCATTTCCCTCTTTCAACAAAGAAAAAAAAACAGAATTTGATTGGCATGATTTGCAGAAACTTCAAAATCTATCTTGTGCTGTACTTGAAATAGATCCAAAAACAAAAGATGGAAATTTTTATGAAATTGTTGAAATTCATATTCAGTTTGATTCATTTGATTATTCGATTCGAAAACCAAAATCAACTGAAAACACGCTGTTAGCAAACCGAATCATTAATTGGGATTCTGCAAAAGACTGGTTGCTCCCTGAAAAACGAAGTGTAAAAAAGATCCAATCATTTCCAACAGGAAAATGGATAAATTTTGATATCCTTAAAGATGGTATGAAAATGATCACACAGGAAGATCTTACAGATATTATTCCAACCATATCTATCCATGATCCTCGTGCTTATATGCTTTTCATGGGTGCTGAACAAGGACGTAGCCGGAGTCAAGCGGTTAATTTACCAATAAAAGATAATCTAGTAGAGATCAGTATACATATTGACGGCGAGTCCGATGGGTCATTTGACAGTGAAGACCGAATAATATTCTACGGTCGCGGTCCATCTGGTTTTGAACTGAAAACATCTGAGGTTAACTGGGAACAGAATCTTTATTTCACTTCTAATACCTGCTGGCTCCTTTTACCGGACGATAATTCTCTGCGCGGAAAGCGTGTAAGCCAGTCACTTGTACCTGAATCCACTTCTCTCACACTGGATTATGGATTGTCTTTTTATCATACAGAAATGGATCTTATCAATCCGGAAGGATCTGGTCTGCAGTGGGTGAGCACTTCAATCCCTGCCGGAGGATCTCAAATAATTTCAGCAATTCTTCCTAATCCAAAATCTGCCGTCGATGCAAACATTACTGTTCAATTTATGGGGAATTACAGTTCGGGAAATAATAACAGCAATCACATAATGGAACTACATCATAATAGTTCTGATGGAGTCCAGGTCGGCAACACATTGTCCTGGGCTGGAACTGGATTACGTAGTATAACTGGCACTATTTCAGGTGGTGAGCTAAACTCTGGCAACAATGCTTTCTATGCACACAATAAAAGCAATGGTGGAAGCTCCTCACCTTTTTTTGATTTTTTTGACATATACTACGGTCGCCTTTTGGATGATGCAGAATCATACGAATTCTTTTCTCCAGTTTCAGGTCAAAATATTCGTTTTACCTTTATTGAACCAATTAGTTCAACAACTAAAATTTGGAATATCACTAATCCTGAAAAAGTTTCATCTGAAACCATTTCGGACTTAACAAACTTAGATATAATTCTTCCAATGGATACATTGGCCCGATTTGCCGTCTTCAATCTTAATTCATTGGCTAAAGTTGAAAACTTAGAATATCAACCGAATACAGTCATGGATAACCTTCGAAATCAAACAACTGTTGCACAATATATTATTGTGGGACCAAGATCCTATCAGGAAGCAGCACAGCCACTTTTAAATCTGCGTTATCCTTCTATATATGCTAATTTAGAAGATATTTACCGAGAATTCTCAGCGGGTAATCGGGACCCGATGGCAATCCGATCCTTCTTGCAGTGGACACAGGAAAATTGGCAAGAACCAAAGTCCACATATACTCTGCTTCTGGGTGATAGCGGATATGATTATCGGAATATCACTGGTGAATCAAGCATTATTGTACCAACCATTCAGGTCCAAGCTTATCATAGCTATGCCACAGATGATAGGCTATCAACTATTTATGGTAATATTCCGGAAATTGCCATGGGGCGTTATCCAGCAAGAAATATTGGTGAAGTGGAAAATTTTGTAGATAAAATTATCTCGATAGAATCGGAAACTGAATTCGGACCTTGGAGACAAAAGGTAACTTTAGTAGCCGATGATGCTGCTCGCCCCGAACCAAGTCACGGTGGAATAGCAACAGGCAAGAGCCACACACTTAATTCTGAAGAATTAGCAGAGATTATTCCATCCATAGTGAACATTCAAAAAATATACATGATGGAATACCCAGAAGTGAGTGATGCATCTGCTTACGGTGTAATCAAACCGGATGCGACCCAGGCATTATTCGATGTTTTATCAAGTGGTACCGCGATCCTCAATTACATCGGTCATGGCTCAGCATATCAGTTGGCTCAGGAAAAACTTTTATATATGGACCGTGGAGATTTAAATATTATTGAAACTGGTAAAAAAATGCCACTTTGGATCGTGGGTACTTGTTCGTTTGGGCATTTTGATGATCCACTTACCGAGTCCTTTGCAGAAGAATTAATTCGGAAACCCATGGATGCTGCTTCGGCCGTAATCTCTACCAGCAGGCCTATTACAGTTACCGGTAACGAACGATATACACAAGAAATATTTAAAGCCATATTCGGTAATGATCAAGTATCCAATCAACCGATCGGAGTAATACTACAATCTATTAAGAATGGCTCAAATGAAAGTGAATATTTTCACTTATTTGGTGACCCGGCCATGATGATACCTATGCCAAAGGAAACACTGACCATTAATGGCATTACGCCTGATACGTTACGGACTTTGGAAACAGCTTTATTTATAGGCTCCCAAGATATTATCACTGAATCCGGGATTGGTATGGTTTTATTAACAGATGCCACTCGACAGGTCACACGAGAATATAACATTTCTTCAACTACAGAAAGCCTAACCTACAACTTGCCTGGGGCTATCCTTTTCCGAGGATTGTTCGATTTCTTAGGTTCTGAATTATCTGGTCAGATAAGAGTTCCCCAGGATATTTCCTATTCCCCAGAACCAGGTAGCATCTTGATTTATATTCACAATGATTCCCAGGAAGCATTGGGTTCTCTTGATAGCATTCCACTTCGTGGAGGGAATCCAATCATAGACCATATAGGACCTATTATTTCCTTTGAAACTACGGATCAACGTATTATCCGATCTGGTGATCATATCAGTAAAAATCAAGATCTGATTTTGAGATTTTCCGATCCCATAGGCATAAATTTGACCAATGAGGTTGGACATGAATTACTTTTAACAGAAACGAATACAGAAGAGACAATTAATGTCACTTCCGAATTTTATTATGATATCAACAGCATTACGACAGGCACGGTTAATTTAAAGAACTATAATCAGGATAGGTTACAATTCCATATCAAAGCATGGGATAATGCCAACAATCCTAGTGAAATTGAGATACTTATTCATGTCTCCGATGATAACAAACTCATGCTTTATAATACATTTAACTTCCCTAATCCGTTTTCTACAGCGACCCAATTCACGTTTGAACTTTCGGCACAGGCGGAAATTTCGTTGGCAGTTTACACCTTGGGTGGACGCAAAATCATGGAATTTAAAACCTCGACTTTTTCTGTTGGATACCACACAATCAACTGGGATGGACATGATGCTTTCGGTGGAGTGCTTGCTAACGGTGTATACCTTTATAAAATCAAAGCAGAAAATCGCAATGCAATAGAAACATTTATAGGTCGATGTGCAAAGTTCAGATAAACAATATTGAAAATACCGTTCTAAAATAAATGATGGGAGAAAATACCATTATATTGGCATCTGGCTCACCGCGAAGAAAACAACTATTAACTCAAATCAGGCTAAAATTTCAGGTAGTTCCAAGCGGTGTCATAGAAGATAACCATCTGAACCTCCCACCAGAAGCATTTGTGGAACATTGGGGTCGTAAAAAAGCAAAATATGTAGCATTGGATTTTCCTGATAATCTAGTAATAGGTGCAGATACCATCGTGGTTTTGAATGGACATATTTTTGGTAAGCCCAGAAACAAAAATGAAGGTTATAGAATGCTGCGTAAACTTTCTGGAAGAACTCATGAGGTAATCACAGGGGTAGCATTAATCTGGAAAAAGAGAGAAATTGATATAACATTTAATGCGCGAACAAATGTTACATTTAGAAAAATTCCAAAAGATTATATCTCTTATTATTTAGATAGTTATAATACTTTAGATAAAGCAGGTAGTTATGGAATCCAAGATTGGTTTTCTGTTTGGGTAGAAAAGATTGATGGTTGTTATTACAATGTAATGGGGTTCCCTCTCTCTACATTTTACCAGTATTATCTGTCATTGAATAATTTGCAGGATATTAGGTGATAGAAAGCACTAAATCAATTTCATTTAATGAAAAAGAGGTGAAATATGATGCAATTCGTGCTTCCGGACCAGGTGGCCAACATGTTAATAAAACTTCAACAGCCATTCAATTAAGATTTGATGTGGTTGGTAGTCCATCTCTACCAGAATGGTTAAAACATAGAGTTATAAAAATTGCTGGTTCATTATCTACTAAAAGTGGTTCAATTATTATCAAATCAAAAATACACCGATCTCAAAATCAGAATAAAAAGGAAGCATTTAAAAGATTAATCCACCTCATTGATGAAGCCGCAAAAAAACCGAAACAAAGAAAAAAAACAACCCCGACCAAATCATCCATAGAATCACGTATTCATTCAAAACGGAAGCGCAGTGAAAAGAAAAAACTGCGTAAGATTCCAATAATAGATGATTAGAATTGTTTTCCATTAGTGAGAAAAGATATCGACCTGTAACTTAAATGTCACCTTTTATATCATGGCACAGTTTTATAAAGAATTAAAAGACCTGCGATTAACGCAGGGTATCGACTTGGGGGAGCTTGAAAAAAGAACAAAGATAAATATAAAATATTTGAAAGCTATTGAAGCTGGAAATTTTGATATATTGCCGGTCCCCTATCTAAGATTGTTTTTAAGAGCATATTCTGAAGAAATTGGTGGCGATTCAGTGCGAGCGTTAGAACAACTAGATTCCTTTCTTGGAACAGCCAAACCTACTATAATATCCCAACCTTTGGAAAAAGAGCATAAGAATAAGGTTATAGAATCTTCTAATGAAAATGAAGTATTACCAAAATCAAATCGAAAATTCCGTGAAGACTTGACCAAAGGCGGTCTTTTATTGGTTATTTTTATTTTTTCAATTTTTATTATAAAAAAAATATTTTCTGAAGATAGTAAAGCTATTATAGGGAAGACAGGTCCTGTCATAATGAATCCAATAAATGTAATAAGTGATGAACAGCTTATTACTCAGTTTACTGAAAATAAATTCATTGAAGAATTAATTCCCGCAAAACCTCCTTTTTTCATGACCTTAACTGCTAAAGAACAAACAGCAGTTAAAATAAAACAAGATTCATTACCAGAATATTCTAAGATTATTAGATCTGGTATGGAAATAGATCTTAAAGGATTCGTTTTTCAAGGAGAAATGCTATTTTCTCATACAAAACGACTACGTGCAAGGGTAAACGGTATTGAATTAGTCCAAATATCGGATTATAGTCATCCAATCCGTTTAAAAGTGCGCTCTAATCCCTCCAGTATTACCGTCCGTTGGTACAAACCAATCGGTTAAGTATCACAATATTTTAATTTCAATTCTATTATATAAAGTTAGATTATTTAAAGAATACCTTTAAATAATAATAAATAATTCATAATAAATATTGATATTAATCCCTTATCTGAGTAAGATAATGGGTAATAGTGGGGAATTTTCCCTAATAATATCATGACGTTGAGCCCAAACACTTTTACTGGAGAGTATTCGTATTCTCTGGATTCGAAAGGAAGAGTCAATATTCCTGCCAGGTACCGACAAGCCTTGTCGAATGATAATAAAAATACGTTCATTACAACTCGTGGCCAGGACGCTTGTGTATGGGTTTATCCAATGATAGAATGGAAAAAAATTGAAACAGAACTCAGGAAACTTTCTTCAGTTTCAGGAACGCACAGAACATTTATTCGCCAAATTTCGAGATCGGCTTCCCCTTCCACATACGATAAACAGGGACGGATTAAAATTAATCCGTCCCTCATTTCTTATGCTGGCTTAGAGAAGGACGTACTCATAGTTGGAGTGGTCAATAAAATTGAGATCTGGAACCCAGAAATAGAAGCTGAAGTTTATAAAAAGAATATGGAATTAGACCCAAATGAGTTTAATGAATTATCGACTAAAATCGTCATCTGATGAACATGGAACCATCACAGGATGCTCCGTTGCATATTCCTGTGATGACCGAGGAAGTTATTTCCCTACTGGAAATAATACCGGAAGGTATATACGTGGATGGAACAGTAGGTCTCGGCGGACATGCTACACAAATTATAAGTCGGCTTTCTTCGAAAGGACAACTGGTCGGAATTGATCTTGATGAAGATGCGCTGCAATATTGTGAAGATAGACTTACTGCATCATCTTGCCCTTTCAAACTCATTCATAACTCATACGATCAGATTCTTAGAATTCTCTCAAAACTGGAAATTAGCAAGGTGAACGGTATCCTTCTTGACCTGGGAATATCATCACTGCAATTGAATTCAGAGGATCGTGGATTCTCATTTTCTAGGCCAGCCCCGCTTGATATGCGCTTTGACCGAACAAATCGCCGCACAGCAGCGGATGTATTGAATAAACTATCCGAGCCGGAACTATCAGATGTTTTTTATACTTATGGGGAAGAACGCCGGTCACGGTCCATAGCCAAAAAAATTAGCCAGGTCCGACCTTTATTTACAGTATCTGACCTTGTGGAAGCAGTCCGGTCCTGTACCCCACCCAATTTCAGACATCGGACATTGGCCCGTGTTTTTCAAGCCTTACGGATAGTTGTCAACAAAGAACTTGAAAAATTAGAAATATTTTTGAACCATTTTATCGAAGCCTTAGCTATCGGTGGAAAAGTAGTAATAATCAGCTTTCATTCTCTTGAGGATAGATTAGTAAAGCAACATTTCAGACAAATGAAAGAAAATGGAAGAATAAGAATTTTGACAAAGAAACCACTCCAACCTAAAGAAAACGAACGCAAGCTCAATACTCGATCACGCAGTGCTAAACTACGAGCGGCAGAAAGGATTTCTTAGTGCGCCGCAAGCGACGTTCCAAACGAATTAGAGACCTTATTCAGGGTTTTCTTTTCTTTTTGTCCACAATCGGAACTATTTCATGCCTCATCCTTTATCTATGGGTATTCAAAGAAATCGATGAATCATTATTGGCGATTGAGATTCAGGCCACAACAGCGCGAGAGCTATCTAATGAGGTCAGTGAATT
>DCMX01000031.1 GCA_002321855.1 Fidelibacterota bacterium UBA1611
GGTTTATCCAACACTTCTTTTAATATAATGGCTTTCTTCAAGGATTTTTTTGATTCAAATAATTCAGAACGAAGTCTATTCTTTTTAGCCCACTTTTTACCAAACTTCAATTCCTTACGGTCACCCAATTTAGAATGGTAAATCTTTTCTTCAAATGCCTTTAATTGGTCATCAATATGGGATGAATGTTCTTCCACATGAACAGGTGCCTGATAGGCTTGATCTTCTATGAGATCTTCATCTGAATATTCAGCTTCAACGTCTTCCATGGGCGGGACTTCCGACTCCACTTTGACGGCACCTTCAAACATATCCATCAATAATTGATCTAAATTTGTTTTGGGTTGTCTCGGGGGCCTTTCAGGTTGATGATCTTGTGGTGGATCCCAATCCGGATCTGATTCTATATCTTGACGCTTTGCATCCTGATTACGCTTTTTCATGTATGCAGAAATCAAATAAAGGAGAAGTAGGCCCAGCCATTCCATATTATTTCTCCGGCCTTTCTAATAAATATAAAACACCATTTGAAAACACTTCATCCAAACCGGGAATCCAGGAAAATGGATTTTTTATTTTGGGCAATCCGAACCTAAATGAGTATGCCGGACGAAGAAACCACTTACTTTCCTTTTTTACTTGGAAACCAATTGTATGTACCAATTTTCTCATTTCATGGATTGAGATTCGAGTTTGCTTCGTGGAAAGAAGATAATTGATTTTCTTGTCAGGGCAAGCTATCAAATTCAAATATGCTTTGTATAAGAAATTCGGTAAAACATGAAGATAGGGCAATTTCCCCAATATCTTTGGAACCGTTTGCTGATGACCCGCATAGGCACAATACTTAGGCGGAAAAGACATGAACAATTTCCCACCCGGCTTCAGCAAATTAAAAATATTCGTCAGAGCTGTTGTCTTATCTTCAATATGTTCAATCACATCCCGGATCACAATGGTATCATACTTTTCAGTGAGTTCATTTGCATAGGAATCCGGTTCACAAATATTGGCTTGAAAAAGATGAAGTGAATTGGGCTCATTCAATAAAAGTGCATTATTAAATCGTACATCGGATAGTTCCAGCCCGGAACAGATTGCACCCTTATTTTGATAGAATATGAGCAATCCTGCCTCGGCACATCCAATTTCTAGGATTCGTTTACCGGAAACATTATTGTCACCGATAAAATCGAAAAGAAAATTTTCACCATACCATTGTTGCTCACGGTAACACCGCAGGCAACGTTCCGAGACCTGATCAGCCACTTGGGTTGGAATAGAAATATCCAAGACAGGATTGCTTAATTAAAGTCTAGTTTTCTTCTAATGGATTATCGTCAGAAGTGTCCGCATCGGAGCTAGCAATGGCATCGCGCATACTTGTATCAGATTTGATATTTTCCATCTTGTAATAATCCATAATGCCCAGATTCCCATCCCTGAATGCCTGTGCCATGGCTTTGGGCACTTCCGCTTCTGCTGCAACGACCTTTGCTTTCATTTCCTGGGTTCTGGCTGTCATTTCCTGTTCTTCGGCTACAGCCATGGCACGGCGGGTTTCTGCTTTCGCCTGAGCCACACGTAAGTCTGCTTCTGCCTGATCAGCCTGTAAAGACGCACCAATGTTCTTGCCCACATCCAGATCAGCAATATCAATGGAAAGAATCTCGAATGCGGTTCCAGCGTCTAATCCCTTTTCTAATACAGTGCGAGAAATATTGTCCGGGTTTTCCAATACAGCAGAATAATTGTCTGCAGAACCGATTGCTGAAACAATGCCTTCACCCACACGAGCAATGATGGTTTCATCTGTAGCACCACCAATTAATCCGGGAATATTTGTACGCACCGTTACACGGGCGCGGGCTTTCAGTTCAATCCCGTCCCTGGCAACAGCGGCAAGATATCCTTCCATGGGTGCATTGATCACTTTGGGATAAACAGAGGTCTGGACCGCTTCCTTCACATCTCGACCGGCAAGATCAATTGCAGTAGCTGTTTCAAAGGTGAGTGGGATATTGGCTTTATTCGCAGCAATCATGGCACCCACAATATTTTGGATATTTCCACCTGCCAGATAATGTGTTTCCAGCATGTCGGTGGCAATGTTCACCAATCCTGCCTTATGAAGATTGATCACACCATCGGTGACCAGTCTTGGGGATATTTTTCGCAGTCGCATCCGGATGAGATCCACAATTCGGATCCGGCCCAAACCAAGGGACACGATTCCTTGTATCCACATCCCAATAGGGACAAAATACAAAATCAAGATCACCGCAAAGGCGATCATTACCAACATAAACATTTGAACTACGGGCATAATATTGCTCCTTTTTTATTCTTTAATTAATTCTCGTACGAGGATTCGGTTCCCATCAACGGACATGACCTTGACTTCTGTCCCTTTCTCAATGAATTCGCCTTCACTTACTACAAAGACCCGCTGGTCTGCAACTTTGATCCACCCAGATGGATGAAGGTCTGAATCCGCAATTCCCTTTTCTCCAGTTAGAGATTCCCATCCAAATGTATTGGTATAGCCATCTTCTTTTTTCTGGACGTCTGGTGCAGTGAGTTGTTCCCAGAATTTT
>DCMX01000009.1 GCA_002321855.1 Fidelibacterota bacterium UBA1611
GAAGTCTATCAGGCTGGTATGGGTAGGACTGCTATTAATGTTCGAGGGTTTATGTCAGCATTTAACGGGAGATTTGTGTCCCTGGTTGATGGTGCGAATTATATGGAGCCAACCTTTTTTATTGCTTATGGTAACTCTACCCCTTTTATCAGTGAAGATATTGATAGAGCTGAAGTGGTGTTTGGTCCTAGTTCTGCGCTCTATGGCCCGAATGCACATAATGGTTTGCTGAATATAATTACAAAACATATAAAAGATTCTAACGGGGGTATAATTGCCTTTACCTCTGGTTCGAATCAACTGGCTGCACAACGATTCAGATTTGCAAAGACGATAGGAAATTATGGGTACAAAGTATCGGGGGAGGTGTCCAGCAACTATGATTGGAATTATCCCCGGGATTTTGGACAGGATTATGACATGAATGGTATTATCACAACTCAGGCGCAGCATGAAGATGCCATTTTATGGGATGAATCTGGAAATGTTCCAACTGCATGGAACGACCTTAATCAGGATGGAGTGTGGAATCACGCAGAACAAATGCTGGTCATGAAAACCAAATTTGAGAGACAGATGGTCAGACGAAGATCAAGTATGGCGTTTTATTATGAGCCCAAAAAAGGTCCGGAGTTATCAGGGGGAGCAGAGTATTACTTCAATCATTCTTATTTACCATTCGATGCTGGACTGAATTTTATTGACTACAGTACTTCTTCGGTTTGGTTGAAGGTCACTGCCGAAAAATATTATGCAAGAATACATTATCTGAACACTCAAGGCGAAAAATATTGGAATTCAGACGCTGTGTATTATACAATGCTCCGAGATGGAAGTGACATTTATGATGCAGTATCAAAAAGCATTAAACAAGATTTTTTAACAAATAATGTGCTCAGGGGAGATACCCAGTTCAATCACTCTATGTCTAGCACCAGTGATATTATAGCGGGAATTGATTTTTCATTGTATCGACCAGAGTCAAACAGATTATTTTTGAATGATAGGGGCCCTGATTCACGTCCATTTTGGTGGGCAAACCCTGACTCCGTCATTGGCGAGAATATAGAAATAAATGAAATAGGTGCCTATATCCAGTATTCTAGTGAGCTACCATATGATCTTAAACTTGTTACTGCGGCCAGAATAGATAAACACACTTATTTTGATTATAATTTTAGTCCTCGTTTAGCTCTACAATGGAATGGTCTAAAAGGTGGGAATATTCGTTTTACAATGAACAGGGCATTCCAAACACCTTCCATTTTCAATCTGCATTTGCTTCAGTATTACAACGCTAATCAAAGCAATGCATTCATTCCGCTTTATTATGATAGGATCTCTATGTCATGGAAGGTCATTAACTTTTTTGATCCTCAATATGTAGATAAGGTTAATGCGGGTCTTATCGATCTCAATACAGTGCATTGGTCACCCCTGAACACAGTGTTTATGGGTAATAAGGATGGATTTAAGATAAATGAGACCATTGAGATACCTCCCTTAAGACCGGAGATCGTTGATAGTTATGAAATCGGTTTAAAAAAGCTTGTGAATAGTAGTACATTTATCGATCTCTCTGCATTTTACTCTACATACAAAAATTTCATAACACCTTTAAGAATGGTTCATAGTTTCTATCCAAATGATGAACCGTTCCAGAGTCAATGGGTTACGCACGAAGGCGATAAACATATTGACAATTATCTCGACCGAATTCAAGCAGTATACTCTTACACATCAACAGGTCTGACAAAAGTGTATGGTTTTGACCTTTTAGGGAAATATGCAATCGATGATATTGAAATATCTGCCAGTGTATCTTATTATGGTAATGTAGTGTTTGATGATAAGCATGATAATGCAATGCCATCTTTAGCAGAGTGGGAGCAACAAAATTTTGATAATGACACGCTCAATTACTTTTTGAATAATCTTGTAAAAGCGATCAGTCCAAAAGAGAACTCACTATCATTCAATGCTCCATCCACAAAAGGTTTTGTAGCGATCGATAAAAATAATTTATTTCTTAATGGACTATTTGCAAAGTTAAGTCTTACATATTCTTCAAAATTTGATTTTATCAGTGGATATCATGTTAATACTGATGACCTCGATCTGATAAGTTTGTCACCAAACCAGTTTTATAATAATCCAGGCTCAATAGGGGGGAATCTCATAGTCAACTTGGCCATTTCTTATAGTTTTAAAGATTATATTATTAAGGTTGCATTGAACAATCTTACAGATAAAGATGGTCCAAGACTGGTGAGTACCCCACCGCTGAGAAGAAATTTTCAAACTGAATTTGTATATGAGTTTTGATCATGAAAAATAAAATAATAATATTTATTTCCCTTAATATTTTTGGATGTGTCGATGATTATGACATAGATCCTTATGTCAATCAAGTATACGATGCCTATGGAAACCTTGGATTTGAAGAAGGCATGGATCATTGGTATGGAAGTGCAAATATGTTCTCAACTATTTCAATAGATGAGAACTCCTATGAAGGTCAAAACTCACTAAAGCTTTCCATTAATATTGATTCAACATCCAACAATGGATCGATTGTGGAAGTTTCAAAGTCCTTGGATGTTGTACCAGGAGATACAATTTCAGTTAGTTTTCAACTAAGTTGCAGTCATGAAGACCTTGGAGTAGATATAGACCTATTTGATATCAGCTCTTTCTATGGTTCATCCGGTGAGTTGATTCATGAGCAGCAAGATACCATAGATCAAATTTCAACTCAATGGCTTACTATAAATGTCGATTATCCTGTTCCTCAAGATGTCGTAAAACTTATTTTTGGAGTTAAGCTAGAGGCTTTGTCTGGTAGCCATGGAGATATATATATACTTGTCGATGATTTTTCTATTACTACAAAGTCATTGGCCAATCAAGTGCCATCAGCCTTTTCACTTGTCTCGCCTTCTGATAATTCTGTAGTGGGCACAGATGAACAGATCAACCTAAGTTGGAATCCATCTACGGATCAGGACGGTGATATATTGATCTATGATCTGCAGATATGGACGGATGCTGTCGTAGACAATTATCTTACCAATCATGATTTTGAAGAGATTGTGACCCATTGGCTCGGGGATGAGATACCCGCTGACTGGGATTATTGGCCATACTACTATCACAATGTTTTTTCCTATCCACAGATTGGTGATAGTATTTATAACCAAAATTATGTCTACAGCGGTGAATACTCAATGTGGGTAACGGGTGATTATACAGGACAATCTAACAAGACCATACTCTATCAGGGCTTTAATACGGATTATATACCATCAGGTACCAGAGTTACATTTAGTGGATACATGCTCAATCCAACCACCGACCCAATACAGAATATTAATCAGGCATATATAAGTATTGACCAGTTTGCAACATCTGGTTCTATTGGCAATACTCCTTCTTGGATAATAAATCACACATCAGAAAGTATAACCAGTAGCCATGAAGTTGATGATTGGTATTACTTTGAGGTCTCTTCCGTAACAGAGGAAAATACCAGATTTTTACAGATGCGTATCAATTATGAACAATTCAATGATGATTCAGGAACTGTTTTCATAGATAATCTAATGATTACAACCTCAAATACTCACCTCATATTACATGATGTAACAGATATTGATACGACAAGTGTCTCAATTAATAGAACAGTATTTACAGATCCATATGATTTTTCTGAAAGAGAATCCTTGACGTATTATTGGAATGTGATTGCAAAGGATTATTTTTCATCGGTTCCATCTGATAATGGGCCTTTCCGAATAAGCTTAAGTCAATGAATGGGGGCTAATAATGAATAAAAAAGTGATATTATTGTTAATATATTGCTCTATGTGTATTGCAATTGCGGATCAGATCAACTTTAGTCACGATGGCTGGGGGCGTGAGGCATACCTTTACAAGCCCTCATGCATACCTGATGACCCTGGTGAAGATTTTGAACCGTTACCATTGGTGTTTATGATACATGGACTAGGGGGAGAGGGAGAAGATAATTATTCTTTTAGTGCCCTAGCTGAGGATAGTTGTTTTATGGTGGTTTTTCCATCAGGTATTTACAATACCTGGAACGCAGGACCAGGTATGCCATTTTCACATGACATAGATGATAATAGTTACTTTGATGCACTAATAGATACTATCTATAATAATTATCCATTGGACACGAACAGGGTTTACTTGACAGGGCACTCCATGGGCGGATTCATGGCATCCCATATGAATTGTACAAGTACTAGTTTTACTGCTTATGGTGGTTCAGGAGGAAGTATTTATGATGGATATGCAGTTGGAAATGAATATGAAGAATTATGTGATATAGGATCAGGCACTTATCCCAATCCAATGATCATATCACATGGTACAGGCGATAATGTGGTTCCTTATGAGTGGGCAATCTTCAACTTGTATCATTTTCAATTGTTGAACCGATGTCAGGGTGTCGTACCGTGGCCATATGACTACCCGTGGCCTGGTTTACAGGATATAGGTTATTATTGGAATGATCCTGAAGATGACTTTGATGATATCATCAACAGTGTATTAAGTACGGCTGATACCCTTGAGCATACTGGTATAATTGAAAGATATCAATGGTCAAAAGGTTGCCTAGGTGGACAATCGGCTTTAGAGGCTATAGTGCTTCCAGATGAGGCGCATGCTTGGCACCAGACCTGGAATAGTGCGATAAATACCCCGCTAGAGCATTGGAATTTTCTCAGGCAGTTCTCTAAGGATGAAATGGGACCAATACTTGATTCGCTTGTGTTACCAGCCAGTGAGACATTGGACAATGACTACTATGTCAGTGGTGAGACCACGCCCATCAGCATTCTTGCTATCGACAACTATTCGGTGGCTTCCATGACCATATCCTTTTCTGGCTTCATTAATATAGAGGGCTTTGATCTTACGATGTCATTTGACACGGATGATAGGCTTTTGGACCTTGAGACAGGTGTTGTTCTTGATCCAAACATATTTACGGATTTTTATGAGACGGTGCAGGTCAGTATCGTGGACCATGATGGGAATGAAAAGGTCTATGACCTAGAAACATTGCATGAGCTTGGGCTATATCAGCAGATGGCCGTGGTCAACAATATAAACACATCGACTGATGATGATATGACGGGTCCAGAGACCTTTGCTCTTCACCAGAACTATCCCAACCCATTCAATCCTGAGACAAACATTAGCTATGACCTCCCAGAAGATGGGTTTGTCTCCATTGCTATATATGACATGAGAGGAGGATTGGTCAAGACCTTGGTCGATGATGTTCAAACAAGTGGATATAGAATAATAAAGTGGGATGGGACCAATGACCATGGTCAGAAGGTCAGTACTGGACTCTATTTGTATCGGATCAAGGCTGAGGGTTTCACCGATACAAAGAAGATGGCGTTCTTGAAA
>DCMX01000263.1 GCA_002321855.1 Fidelibacterota bacterium UBA1611
ATAGGTTTATTCACCCCATCCGGTATAATGTCCTCCTTCATGAGGAATTTGATACCATCAGCAATTGGCTGGAGAAGTCCCTGTGGCCCAACGCGGTTTGGCCCTAGCCGACCCTGTATAAAAGCGGATACTCGTCTTTCTGCATAGATCATCATTAGCACAGTAAGCATAGTAGCTGCAAAAACTACCAGAACCTTTACACAAATAATAATAAAGCCCAAAAGGTCCATTACCCGCTGGCTTTCCCATTTAATGACATACCATGTGGCCCTAACCGGAAGAAAGACAGACCTTTATAAGCTGGAAACTTTTCACCCATCACCTTTATTACCTGACCTACATCTGCAAAGGTCTGTTCCTCTTTATCCAGTGCTTTCATCACCATCATCAGGATTTCCCAATCAGCACGGGATTCTCCTTTCTTGGGCAAGGACGACCGCAACCATTGCACACGGTCCCTATCATTGGTGATAGTTCCCTCCCGCTCAAAGGGTGCCAGACCGGGTAAAATGATGTTGGCTGATCGTGCTAACGCCGTCATGGCATAGGTTTGCACAACTACAAAATCCATTTTCGCCAAAATCTCTTTCCAGACATCATCAGATTCCCTATCTACACCGTCATCCAAAATGTATAAACCATGAATGGCCCTTGCTTTTATTTCAGAAGGCAAATCTGCCACTATTTCTCCGCAGATATTATTCATACCCCTGCGGTTTGGTGAACGGTCAGCGCTAATCCGAAATCCCGATTGATAAGTTATTTCTTCCTTCGTTATGGGTGGTAGCGAACCCAGAACACCATTCATCATTATGCCTAATAAAAAATTTGATTCATTGGTGTGAAAGGGTGAAACAATACCAGCAGTTTTACCATTCGATTTCTTGATCAGATCTGCTGTTTTTTCGATCGCTTTGTCCCAATTGAGTGCATCAAAAGATTCGCCATTTCGCACCATGGGTTGGGTAACCCGCTCGATTTCCTCAAAGCGGTGGAAACCGTAGCGTCCTATGTCACACATGAAGTAGCCATTCACGTCGTGATTCTCCCTAGGGGTTAATCGTAAAATCTGGTCTCTTTGAGAAAATACATCAACGTTGCAGCCAACACTGCAATCCTGGCACACGGAAGGTTGTTCTTTAAGGTTCCAAATACGATTCTTATGGATATAGTCAGTACTTAAAAGCGCGCCTACCGGACAAATATCTGCCACATTGCCTGCTAATAGATTATCAAGGGGCTTGTCTTCCAGGGCTGCTATTTTTGAATTATATCCACGGGCTTCAACAAATAGTTCACTGGTACCCGAAATTTCCTGCGTGAAACGAACACAACGACTGCATAAAATACAGCGATTGTGATTGATAACAATCTGCGAACCAAGATATTCATTGGGACGCACTCTTTTCGCTTCATCGAAACGGCTATGGGCGTTACCAAATTTGAAAGAATAGTCTTGAAGATAACATTCACCGGCCTGGTCACATACGGGACAATCGAGCGGATGATTTAGCAGAAGAAATTCCAGTATATTTTTTCTCTCTTGGACCACGAGATCATTCTGCGTATCCACCACCATATCATACTTACCGTCTACTTTGCGTTCAGGAGGAACATCCCCTACAAAAGTGTTGCATGACACTTGCAGTTTAGGCATCCCTTCTACCTGTACAAGGCACATGCGGCAACTGCCAACAATCTCCAAAGCAGGATGATAACAGTAATAAGGTATCTCTATACCATTGGCCTCAGCTGCTTGCAGCACTGTGGTACCACTTTTTATCTCAATTTCCTTACCGTCTATTTTCAATAAGGGCATTAGGCAACTACCTTTTCTTGGGTTAAATATTCCATGAATTCGTTTTTGAACTTTTCCACAAAACTTCTCACTGGCCAGGCCACTGCTTCACCAAATGGACAGATGGTCTTGCCAAAACTGCCTTTTGAAAAATCGATAAGACCGCCGATGTTATCCGTAATCTCAAAAAGCATGTCAATATCGTTTGGTTTACCCCCACCATTAACTAACCGTGTCAGCATTTTTACCAGCCATGCAGTACCTTCTCTGCACGGGGTACATTGACCACAAGATTCATGAGCATAAAACCGAGCAATATTGAGACAAGCCTGCACCATATTTACTGTTTCATCCATAACAATGACCCCCGCAGATCCAAGCATGCTTTTCTTTTCTACCAGTTCCTCAAAATCCATCATTACATCTATAGCTTCATTAGCCGTGAGAATCGCTGATGATGAACCGCCAGGGAAAACAGCTTTCAATTGTTTGCCATCCGGTATACCACCTGCCCTATCAAAAATCAAATCTTTTAAAGAGACGCCCATAGGTTCTTCAAAAATACCGGGATTATTAACGCATCCTGAAATACAAAACAGTCTCGGGCCTGGCCCTTTTTCAGGACCGATGGATTTAAACCAACCGGCACCACGATTGACTATATGAGGAAGGCAGGAAAGGGTCTCAACGTTATTCACTATTGTAGGGCTTTGAAGATAACCTTCGATCGCAGGGAAGGGTGGCTTAATCCTTGGCCAGCCTCGTTTGCCTTCAAGAGATTCTATCAACCCAGTCTCTTCACCACAAATATAGGCTCCTGCTCCGCGATGTATAACAACATCCAGACTGTAATTTGAACCGAGTATATTATCACCCAGAAGGTTATTCTCATACGCTTCAGTTACTACCTTTTCCAGTAATTTATATTCTTTGTAAAATTCTCCACGAATGTAAATGAAGGATGTATGACAACCGATAGCATAGGCAGCAATGACCATACCTTCCAGCATTTGATGAGGTGCTTTATTCATCAGTAACCTATCCTTAAAGGTTCCAGGTTCACTCTCATCTGCATTGTTGATCAGATATTTGGGTTTATCGGAATCTTTTGGGATAAATCCCCATTTCACACCGGTTGGAAAACCTGC